>CAIXKO010000068.1 GCA_903919925.1 uncultured Bacteroidota bacterium
CCTGCTCCGCAATAAACTCAGCGGATTGTTTTCGCAAACCACGATTAACGCTTCCTTGCACAATCGGAAGAAAAAATTGGTCGAAGCCGTATAAAGGTGCCGTGTTCCTGAAATGGCTTATTCCCCGTTGTAACCAGTTATGAGTAAGTTGCATTGATTCCCGTGCATACTTTTCATCACATGGATAAGGAGTACATTCATCAAATGCCATCGTAAGGTCACTTCCAATGGTCCGTTGAATTTCCACAACTTTTTCCGGACTGAACATGTGCCTTGATCCATCAATATGCGATGAAAACGCAGCTCCTTCAGGGGAGAGTTTCCTGTTGGCCGACAAACTAAATACCTGATAACCTCCGCTATCTGTGAGAATAGTCCTGTTCCAGTTCATAAACCGATGAACACCTCCTGCTGCCCTAAGAACTTCCATTCCTGGCCTCAGATAAAGATGGTAGGTATTGGCTAAAATTACCGGTGCATTTATATCCTCAGCCAGTTCACGTTGATGAACTGCTTTAACGGTGGCACCGGTACCAACAGGCATAAATACCGGTGTGGGAATTTCGCCGTGGGCTGTGGAAAATATCCCCGCCCTGGCTTTGCTGAACTTATCGGTCGATTCAATTCTGAAATTCATCGCTCGCAAAACTGCAAAGATATGGTATTTTAAAACTATCTTTGTGCGCCAAACCGGTCATCTTCTATTCCTTAAGCTTTAAATGTTGTATGATTCAGGTACTTACAGATTTATTTCGTATTTCATTAGACAACTGGACCGATTATTTGTTTTTATCAATTGCGGTGCTTACCGCAATTGCCTGGGGGGTGCAGGTTTTCTATTATTTCTACTTTTTCCTTCAGATTAGCCTATACCGCAAGGTCAATCAAAAACAAAGTTTAGACCCGGTATCGGTGATCATCTGTGCAAAGAATGAAGCAGACAACCTTCTGAAAAACCTTCCCCTTGTTTTGGAGCAGGATTATCCGGAGTTTCAGGTTGTTGTTGTAAACGATGGCTCCAGCGATGATACTCCAATCATTCTGGAAGCAATGAAAAAGAAATACAAACACCTGTATGTTACACAAATAGAGCATACTCATCCCTACCCTCATGCTAAAAAGCTTGCCCAAACAATTGGAGTAAAAGCCGCCAAATTCGATCAGATGCTGTTCATAGATGCTGATTGCCGCCCTGCTAGTGCCAATTGGATCAGAGGAATACAATCAAATTTTCTTACAAAAAAGGAAATTGTTATTGGATATGGTGCTTATGAGAAGAAAAAAGGATTGGTCAATTTATTTATCAGGATGGATACCCTGTGGATCGCCCAGCAGTATATGAGTTATGCACTCCGTGGTGTCCCATACATGGGAGTCGGACGCAACCTGGCCTATCGCAGATCCTTGTTTTTTAACCATAAAGGTTTCGCAAATCAGCTGCATCTCCAATCCGGCGATGACGATCTTTTTGTGAATCAGACTGCAAATAGTACCAACACCGCGATAGAAATCGACCCCTCAAGCGCTACAATTTCACAGCCTGAAACCAGCTTTCATGATTGGTTCCGCCAGAAAAGGCGCCATCTCACTACGGGGCTGTTTTATCGCCGGTTGCACCGTTTTTTGATTGGATTTGAGATCGTTTCACGCGAGTTTTTCTTTATCGCTGTAATAGTATTACTCTCATTCTGGAAATTTCCCGGATACCTCTTTGTCCTCCTCCTGTTCAGATGGATCATGCACCTTTGGATTTTTAAGCTGACAATGAAACGGTTTAAGGAGCAAGGAATCTGGTTGTTTTCCTTGATTTACGATTTGGTAATGCCAGCGATTTCGGGCTTTCTGATGCTGAAAACTAAGCTGAAGAAAAATAATAAGTTCGCCTGGTAATGGTTTCTGAACTTTCCAATAAAGCCAAACAGGATTTTGTGCTGGTTCAAAAGGCACGAACCGGCGACCAACATGCCTACGCACAATTATTGAACCGTTATTGGGATTCTGTATTTTATATGATCCTGAAAATGGCACACAATAAAGATGATGCTGAAGACTTAACCATTGAAGCGTTTGGAAAAGCATTCAAATTCATCCATAATTACGAACCCGATTTCGCGTTCAGTACCTGGCTATTCAAAATTGCCAATAATAATGCTATCGATTTTGTTCGAAAGCAACATACTAAAACAATATCCATCGACAGTCAGGGACGCGATGCTAATGAAGAAAACCCGGTACAATTACAGTCTGACACCCTCGACCCTGAGGAAGTTATGATTCATAAGCAGAAATCCGATTTCCTGAAAACAATAGTCAAAGAACTAAAGCCCAGATATTCCAGACTCGTTGAGCTAAGGTATTTTGAAGAATACTCCTATGAAGAGCTCGCTGAGACGCTGAATTTGCCTATTGGTACCATAAAAGCACAATTATTCAGAGCAAAAGAGCTTCTGTACCACATAATAATTTCAAAGGAAGTTTGATTTGAACCCTATTGCCTCCCACTTCCAAAACTTAACGCTGAAACAGTTCGCTCAATTTGAACGGCTTGATGGACTTTACCGGTCCTGGAACGAAAAAATCAATGTAATTTCAAGGAAAGACATTGATCACCTATACCTTCATCATGTTTTACACTCGCTCTCCATTGCCAGGTTTATTCATTTTAAGCCACAAACGAAAATTCTTGACGTTGGTACCGGGGGTGGGTTTCCAGGTATCCCGCTGGCAATTTTTTTCCCCGATGTGAAGTTTACCCTGATCGATTCAATCGCTAAAAAAATAAAAGTGGTCCAGTCGGTTGCCGACGAAATCGGCCTGGAAAATATTCAAACCCAATGGTGCCGTGCGGAAGAGCTTAACCAGAAGTTTGATTTTGTTGTTTCCAGAGCAGTTACCGAATTTCCATTGTTTGTTTCCTGGGTTAGCAAACTGATTTCCCCTTCAGGAATAAACGATATCCGGAACGGTATAATTTACCTGAAAGGTGGTGATGTCAGCAATGAAATGCTTCAATTTGAAGGGAAAATTGTTGTGCAAGAGGTTTCTGACTATTTCGAAGAAGAGTATTTCCTTTCCAAGAAAATTATTTATCTCCCAATCAGGTGAAACAATCAAAGGTTTTTGTTTTTATAAAATAAACTCTATCTTTGCCATCCAAATTTTAGGGATACTTACGTTTAAAGTGATACGATCATGAAAAGGACATTTCAACCTCACAACCGCAAAAGAAAAAACAAACACGGTTTTCGCGAAAGAATGGCAACTGTAGGTGGACGTGCTGTATTGGCTAACCGTCGTGCCCGCGGACGCAAAAAACTGACCGTATCTGACGAACCACGTCATAAAGTTTAAAAAGGTTAAAAGAGAGTTTGATAAAATTTAAAACCTCTCCTGGCAACAACGATTAAGCAAAGCACTATTCCTTCAGGGAATAATCTTTTTGAAAATATAAATCCCCGTCGCAAACGGGGATTTTCTATTTGGTATGGTATACATCAAACCATTTGCTCTCAATGCTGGTCTTGGTTGCCAGTGAATCAAGCAACTGAAGATATGGGTAATCACTGGAGAAATGATCTACCGGAATTTGTTCAGCCGCGATCCACTTAACATTCGTTTTCTCAACCAAAAGATATAAATCCTGTGTATCCAAAATTTTCCGGGTTGATTCCAATAACTTCTTTTGGTTACCGGCAAATTCAGCCGACTGCATCCAGTCCAGAATGAAAGGATTGCTGCTGCCCAGGAGTGGATAAATCAAGGCATTATTAGGCCAAACCACAAACTTTCCTGATGGTGAACCAAACTCTTGGTACAAGGTTTTGATCTCCAGTAAATAATCAGCCATAAGGGGGGATAATTCCAAACCCTTTAACCCGGGGAAAACATCTCCTCCATTACAAATTAGCTTCTCCGCAGGTAAGTCACGATAATTAATCCGTGGCTGGACTATCAGCGATAAAACAAAAAGTGCTGGTATCAAAACGCCTCCTGCAACCAGTTGATAGGTACGGGTAGTTCGATAAAAACGAGTCCAAAAGTCTTTTATCTGCATCAGAATGCCAGTTCCGGCCAGCAACCCAAGGGAAAAAACCGGAGCGTTGTCCCCTAATGAAAGTGCGCTCGTCCAGGCTACAATTAAAATCCAGAAAACAGGTCTGATCCAACGAGGTAAAGAACCATTGTGCAAGTAAATAAGAACAATATCCAGAATTAATATCCAGAAAAAAATAAGCGAAATCTGAAAAAGTAGCTCAGGCTTTAAAAACACCATGAAACCCAAAACTATCTTAACCCATACACTTACCCATTTCTGAACCAGTATAATGAGATCAATCGCAAAATTGTCCCTTCCCATCTCACTGTTCCATCTTTTAACCAACCCAGTAACTGCTGCCAATCCATACAATAGTAATAAAGGAGAATTCCAAAAGGAATGCCAGAACTTGACAACTCCCGTTTGCCATACCTCAGTACGACCGGTCATTTGCTGAAAGAAATCACTCCACGCACCTGTTGACGATAAGAAGAAAATATAAATCCACCCGGGTATCATACCTACAATTAATGCCGGAATCATCGCCCTTAGTGAATATACCCAATTCCGATCGGTTCGATGGAATTCCCATATAACAATGCGAATTAACAGCAATCCAGCTGGCAAGGCAAAAGTCTGCCTGCACAATAAAGAGCAGGATAGGGCAAAAAAGATCAGTATTTGCCACCTGTGATGGGCAGTCTGGTAATTGATTTTTAGTTTATACCAGGCAAACAAAGCTAAACTGAACCAAAACAAACTATCAATAGTGGTCCACGGAAACAGGTTGTAATGATTTTGATTCAGGATAAACATAACGACCACCGAGCCTGAAACCAATAGAAGATAATATGGTTTTCTCAAACCTCTGAACCAGGAGCCAGTTAACAAAACAGATATCAAAATCGAGTAAAATAAATACTCGGCTAAGACTAACCAACGGGCAGAAAGCTCTAAAGGAAGAGGCGAATAAAAATGGATAGCATGCATGATTGCGGATCCGACAGGCCGGATAGAAATAAAATCTCTGTGCGGAACTTCACCATTAAGAATCCGGTAGGACTGTGCCAGTATCACCCCATCATCGCTCGGGTTAAATCCTTCTGTTGAAGGTATTCTAAGGAAAGCATAAATGCCAAGAATGACAATTGAAAGAAGGAGAATTCCAACAGTTACCGGGCTATTTTTCAGCACTTTCATGATATTCATCTTCTGTATTTACTGCCCAAATAGTATCTTTTTCTTTACTACCAGCGATAATCAAATCAACTGCAGTCATGGCAGTCAACATGCTATGATCCTGGTTATTATACCGATGCATTCCATTACGGCCAATCAGAAAAAGATTCCCGAACGAATCGGTAAACCGGCGAATCGTTTCAAACTGATCATAGGATCCAAAATAAGCCGGATATGTTTTCGGCATTCTGACTACTGTACCATCAAGAAAATCTTCCGGAGAACAAAAACCAATCTTCTCCATTTCCAGTAATCCCTTCCTAATCAATTCTTTATCATCGGTCGCCCACAATTCATCCCCTTCCTGACAAAAATACTCCAGGCCCAGCCATACCGTGTCCGGATCTTTTACCATAAATGGGCTCCAGTTATTAAAAACCTGAATCCTACCAACCTTAACATCCGATTCCTGAATGTAAATCCAATTATCGGGAACCCGATTATTCCCTAGGCTATCAGTCCTTTCAACAATCATTTTCCGGTATAACAAACCAAGTGTTATAAAGTCGCGGTACACCAATCCTTCAGAAACCGTGGTCACGCTTTTGGGAACCAGGTCTCCCATTCCACGGATAAGGTCCTTAACAGGCATGGTTGAAATAAAGTAATCGGCATTGGCAAATTCTTCATTCTCGCCATTATTGGCTGAAAACCATACCCCGGTTACCTGTCCCTGATTGGTTTCAATACGGGTAACTTTCGTATTTTTAAGTATTATCCCACCCATTATGTTAACCTTGTACGCCACTTCTTCCCAAAGTTGACCGGGGCCGAATTTGGGATAAAGGAATTTCTCAATCAAACTGGTTTCAGTTCCCTTCTGATCAATCCCGGTTTCCTTTGGAAAGATCGACTTTAATGCGTGCCATAGAGCTTTTGAAACAGATAAACCTTTAACACGCTGGGCTCCCCATTCCGGTTGAATTTCATTGCAGGGAACCCCCCATACTTTCTCGGTATAATCTTTGAAGAAAGTCAGATAAAGCTCCTTGCCGAATCGATTTATAAAGAAATCTTCGAGACTTTTCTCAGGCTTGACAGGCTTGAGCCAGGAAACAAAGTAGGACCAACCAATGAGAATTATCCGAATCAATCCAAGATTAATCAAGGTATTTGAATCCAGCCTAACCGGATATGAATAGAATTTTCGGCCATAATAAATCCTGGACAACCGATTTCGGATAAGCATAACTTTATCAGGATGGACCGGATTATCCTGAAAACGATCAGAAGAAAGTACTTTAGTTTTGGTTTGGTAAGTGAAAGTTAAATCCTTTCCTTTATTATTTTCAGGTTCCACAGGCAGCATGCGCAACCACCAACTCATCACCCTATCAGATTTGGAAAAAAAACGGTGCCCGCCAATATCCATCCTGTTACCTTTATATTTTACCGTTTGCGAGATACCTCCGATCTCTGTGGTTGCTTCCAGGACCACAACATCCAGGTTACTTCTGGTCAACAACTCAAAAGCAGCAGTTAACCCGGCCGGACCGGCACCAATAATTATAGCTTTCTTTTTTTTTGTCATAATGAGATGCCAACAAATATCGAAAAAGATAGCGGGTCGCCCAAATAGCATTTTATAGTACCTTTGTGGGCCGCAAAATCTAATAAAATCAGGTATGACCGTTGTTCAGGATGATCGATTAATTAAGATTGAAGAAGCTGTAAATAAAGGCATTCGGATCAGCACAGAGGATGGCTTATACCTCTATGAAAATGCTGGTCTGGGCTACCTTTCGAGAATGGCTTGCCTCATTAAAAAGAGAAAAAGCGGGGAAAGCGTTTTTTTCAACCGCAACTTTCATATTGAACCCACCAATATTTGCATACATAATTGCCGGTTCTGCTCTTATTCAAGGAAAATAAATCAACCGGGTGCCTGGGAAATGAGCCCTGAAGAAATATTACAAAAGATACAACATTTTAAAGGCCATTCGGCCACAGAAGTGCACATTGTCGGCGGTGTACATCCAAACCGGACCCTTGACTATTATGAAGATATGCTCCTGCAAATCAGGAAGGCACATCCATCTCTTTTTATAAAAGCATTTACAGCTGTTGAGCTGGACTTCATGTTCCGCAAGAGCCAGGTTTCAGTTAATACAGGACTGGCACGTTTAAAACAAGCTGGGTTGGACTCTATCCCGGGTGGGGGTGCAGAGATTTTCGACGAAGAAATCAGAAGCACCATCTGTCCCGATAAATCCGGTTCCGGTACATGGCTCTCTATACATGAGTCGGCCCATCAAATCGGGATCCCAACCAACGCCACTATGCTTTACGGGCATCTGGAGAAGTACTCGCACCGGATCGATCACATGAACCGATTAAGGCAACTGCAGGATCGCACCGGTGGTTTTCAGGTTTTTATTCCACTTAAGTACCGGAAGGCGAACAATTCACTGGGTATAATTGGGGAGGTAAGCACTACTGAAGACCTCCGCAATTATGCCGTCAGCCGGATCTTCCTTGACAATTTTCCTCACCTCAAAGCTTATTGGCCAATGATTGGACAGGACATTGCCGGCATGTCCCTTTCTTTTGGCGTGGACGACCTCGATGGTACCATTGAGGATACCACCCGCATTTATTCAATGGCTGGGGCCGAAGATCAGAACCCGGCCATGACCACCGAGGGGTTAGTATCATTGATCCGCAAAAGCGGATTGGAGCCAGTTGAGCGAGATACCCTGTACAACACCCTGAAAATCTATTAACTCAATACATCATATAATTTTATCTTTGCTCAAACGTTAGTATCCCAGCTGTAGTCAATATGAAATCACCCTTGGTTCAATTCCTGTTTAGCCGTATTTTCTGGAAAAATGTCCTGATTGCCTTAGGGTTAACATTTGGATTAATCCTGATGGTTCAGATTAGCCTCTATTTTTATACCGGGCATGGGAAAAAAATCCGGGTTCCTGATTTCACAGGGATGTCTCTCCAACAGGTCGACCGTCTGTGCGTCCAGAATAATATTAAGTGGATCATTCAGGATTCGAGTTTTGTTGCAGAATTCCCCAGAGGTACTATTCTGGCACAATATCCTTTACCAGGATCGGGAATTAAGAAAAATCGGAAAATTTTTATTACTACCAACTGCTGGTTCCCCCAAATGATCAAAATGCCAAAGGCTTTCGATATGCCCTACCGACAAGCGGAGCGGGTACTCCTGAGTGCCGGGTTACATGTTTCAAATATCGAGTACATTCCTCATTTTGCTCCTACTTATGTATTGGAACAGAAATTTGGGGACAATTTAATAGCCGAAGGAACTAACATCGAAAAAGGGTCCGGTGTTACGCTGGTTGTTGGGGAAGGATTGAGCAATGAACGATCTCCTGTACCGAACCTGCTCAATTTCAGCAGAGAAACTGCCCGGATTATCGCTCTGAAAAACTTCTTTAATCTTGGCGCTACCCGTTACGATTCAACTGTAACAAATGCTAATGATAGTGCCTTGGCTAAGGTGTACAGGCAATTCCCGGATTTCGACAACCAGGCCAGACTTGGCACGTCAATCGATGTTTGGCTCACCATAGATTCACTGATGATCAGGCAAATGGATTCTTTGTTCACAGTGAAGGATACAACGATTACTGATTCTACTCAAATACAAAATTGATTTCATGAAGATCAGATCCATTATTCAGACAATCTTTTTTTTAACGTTTGTTGCAGGAAGTATTGTACAGGCGCAGGAAAGATTGGTACCCCTGGTTTCAAATCCTGTATTGCAGAACGCAAATAAAGCCAGCCATCTTAAAACCGGGACAATCGACACCTTGCAATTACCTATAATCGAGGACTTTAGTAATTCCAATCCTTTTCCAGAGAGCAGCCGCTGGACAGATCGCCTCGTTTATATCAATCACTCATTTGGTATCAATCCGCCCAGCTACGGTGTAGCAACATTTGATGCAATTGATTCAACAGGAGCCATTTACTCCAACGCTTCCACTCTATCATTTCTGGCTGATGCCCTTACCTCGCAGCCTATAAATCTTTTCCTTCCTCTGGACACCACCGTTTATCTTAGCTTTTATTATCAACCAGGTGGATTGGGTGATGCTCCCGAGCCTGGGGATTCATTGGTTGTTGAGTTTTTTGCACCAGCCAGTGATAAGTGGTTTCCCGTTTGGAGTGCCCCCGGTTCCGCTTCAGATGATTTCAAAATCGTGATGATTAACATTACCGATTCCCGGTTCCTTCAAAAAGGTTTCCGTTTCCGCTTCCGTAATTATGCTTCACTGGCACCAGCCTATGAACCAAGCTTGAAAGTTAATGCTGATCATTGGAACCTCGATTACGTATATCTGAACAATCGGCGCAGTTACAACGATACCATCATGCAGGATGCAGCACTGGTTCAGCCAGTGGGTTCTCTTTTAGTAAATTACACCAGCATTCCCTGGGAGCATTTCAGATTAGCCGGGATTTCTGCTGTTAAAGCAATTTTTCAGATTCATTTAAACAACCTTTCTTCCGATCGACGCGAATTTTCTCCGGTTTTCAAGATTTCTCCGGTTTGGGTACCTGGAGCAGGTTATATGAACAATTTTCAGTCCGATCAGGTAAAGGCTTTTCAGACGCTTAAATATGATGCTGCATTTAATTACGGATTCACGAGCGATGAAAAAGATTCGGCACTCTTTGAGGTGTCTCTTGATATCAATCAAACCAAGACCGATTGGGTACCTGCAAACGACAAAATCATAACGCATCAGCTTTTTTCTGATTATTATGCCTACGATGACGGGTCATCAGAAGCCGGTTATGGATTGACCGGAGAGGGAACACGAACCGCCAAACTCGCTTATCGTTTTAATAACCTCCACCCAGGAGATTCTTTATATGCAATTGATTTTTATTTTAACCAGAGTTTTGCCAATGCAAGTAAAAAATTCTTTAAAGTTGCTATTTGGGCAGATGATAACGATAAACCCGGCGAACTGATTTATTCTCAGGATGGTGCCGTTCCATTATACAACGGAATCAATACGTTTCAGAGGTTCATTCTCGATACCGCACAGGTTGTTACAGGTCCATTTTATATAGGCTGGATACAAACGACCGCTGATTTTTTAAACATTGGGTTCGACCGGCAGAATGATCACAGACAGGACGTTTTCTTTAACATCACCGGAGCATGGATGCCATCCCTCGTAAAATCAGAAGGCGCTTTAATGATCAGACCAGTGTTTGCTAACAAATCACGCAAATCCAGCATTAGTCCTGCTGATATTCTAAAGAATCTCAATAAAGGAGTTAGAATTTACCCAAACCCTTCGAGCGATCTCCTCCGCATTGAATGTGGCGATCAGTCGCAAATGATGCGAATAACCCTTACCGATCTTCATGGAAGCTTAATACGAAGTTTGCTGGAATCCGGCCCGGATTGTAAAATTAATGTATCGGACATTCCAAACGGAATTTACCTCATCAGTATTCAGTCTGATTCAGGAATCAATTCACGGCAAAAGTTGATTATCATACATGAATAAAATGTGGCTGCACCTCGATGAAATAGAGGAGAAAAACGAACTATTTGAACATTTCAGGTTTATAGCTGATCCAGGGCAGTCTCTTTTACGTATCGATAAATACTTGATTGATAGACTTCAGGACACTTCCCGAACCAAAATCAAAGATGCAGCCGATGCAGGTTGCATATTTGTTAATGACAACCCGGTAAAAGCAAATTACAGGATAAAGCCTGGCGATGTTGTGGTAATCAGGCTGTCGTTTCCCCGGAAAGAATTCGAATTGATACCGGAAGACATACCACTGAATGTTGTTTATGAAGATGATACCCTGCTAGTTGTAAATAAAAAACCCGGGATGGTTGTTCATCCTGCTCATGGCAACTACACTGGCACATTGGTCCACGCTTTAGCTTTCCGATATCGGTCACTGGACATGTTTACCAAAGAAGATATTCGTGCAGGACTGGTTCATCGAATTGATAAGGATACCTCAGGATTACTCGTTGTTGCAAAAACCGAAAAAGCAAAAAGCCATCTCGGCAAGCAATTTTTCAATAAAACATCCTACCGGGTTTATCAGGCTTTGGTATGGGGTGTACCTAAGGAAACTGAAGGAGTTATTGATGCTTCAATTGGTAGAAACCTAAAAAACCGGCAGGTTATGGCTGTATTTCCAGATGGGTTAGTTGGAAAAAGAGCTGTAACCCATTATAAAATCCTGGAGGATTTTGGATATACTTCATTGATTGAGTGCCGGTTGGAAACAGGTCGCACCCACCAGATCCGGATACATATGAAATCTATCGGGCATCCCCTGTTTAATGATTCAGATTACGGTGGCAACTTGATCCTAAAAGGAACAACCTTTACAAAATATCGGCAGTTTATCGAAAACTGCTTTAAAATTCTGCCTCGGCAGGCACTTCATGCAAAAGAACTGGGCTTTACCCATCCTGAAACCAAAGAATGGATGCAATTTAATTCCGAATTGCCGGATGATATGACAGAAGTCATCAGAAAATGGCGTACCTACCTGGGTAGCAGAGCTCAGGAGTTTTAGATCAAAATGAAACAAAACCCCTCCTTAATTCGTAAAAAAAATAGAATTTCAGTAAACTTTTGATAATCTAAGTAAATGAATTCAAGTCCTTTAAATATTGCAATCGTTGCTGGTGGAGATTCATCTGAATACGAAGTTTCCATTAGAAGCGCAAAGAATATTTTGAACAACCTCAATCCTGCCGATTTTGATGCCCGGATGGTTGTAATCTCAAAACAGGGATGGACAGTTCATGATAACGACGGCTTGGATTATCCAATCAATCGTCATGATTTTAGCTGGCAGTCCAATGGCAAAGTCAGGCATTTTGATGCTGTCATAAATTCCATTCATGGCACACCGGGGGAAAACGGCATCCTTCCTGCCTACTTTGAATTGATCGGTATGCCCTTCACCGGCTGCAGATCTTTTGCAAGTGCACTAACCTTTAATAAATTTCACTGCAATCAAGTTCTGAAAAATAGTGGGATCAACGTTTCTCCCTCTATTTTGATCCGGAAAGATCACACATTTGATATCAATAACATTATTGAGAATATTGGAATACCCTGCTTCGTTAAGCCTAATAATGGAGGTTCCAGTTGCGGAACTTCCAGGGTGAACCATCCAGGTGAAATCCTGTCTGCCCTTGACAAGGCACTTCGCGAAGACCGGGAAGCTATTATTGAAAAGCTACTGGTTGGAACCGAAGTTACCTGTGGCCTTCTTAAGACCGCAAACGCGAGAGAAGTCTTTCCTGTTACTGAGATCATCAGCAAAAAGGAGTTTTTTGATTACGAAGCCAAGTACACGCCGGGAATGTCAGACGAAATTACGCCTGCAAGGATTTCCGCAGAAACTGCACGATCGGTGCAAAACCTTTCATTACTGATCTATGATTTATTGGATTGCCGGGGAGTAGTGCGAATGGACTATATCCTGGTTGACAAAATCCCCTGGTTCCTTGAAGTGAACACCGTACCAGGTATGTCCCCGCACAGTATTGTCCCCAAACAGGCCTTAATGTCAGGCTTGAGCCTCAATGAGCTTTTCAGCATCCTGCTCAGGGATGCTATGTCAGCCTAGCTCCAAAACAAAAAAAAATTTTTAGCCATGGTTAGAAAGATTGCCTTTCTGGCCCTGTTCCTGCTAGTGGGAGCAGCATTCATGTCTTCCTGCAAAAAGGAAGAATTGTCCGGCAAAAAGGAGATACTCTCCTTCATTTTTGAAGCCAGCAAAAATGCACAACTGGACAGGAATTATCTTGGGGAAATCAAAGAAACAGAAATCTCAGCATTGGTTGGTTTCGGATCCGATCTTTCCCAATTGATTCCAACCGTTTACTTATCGCCACGGGCTGTGATAAGCCCTGCCGCCGGTGTATCAACAAATTTTAACTTACCGGTGGTTTACACAGTTACCGCTGAAGACGGTACTACAAAAACTTTTACTACATCTGTCGCAACTGCTCCTGCGCCCTATATTGGATCATGGAGTGGCGGACCGATAGATTTTGGCATGGGTCTCATGAGGGTTAATGCAGAAATTACTAAAGAGGGTCACCTTACTCTTGAATTTGTGAAAATCATGACCGGCGAAAAAGATGCTTACTCGTTAAAAGGTTCTTTTGAACCTATCAGCCGGCCCGACACGGAAATCAAAATCGAACAATCGCACCGCTGGATCAACGATGACTGGACCAGTGAATCATGCTGCAGGGCTTTAATGTATCACATGGATACCCCCCAAAACATGAAATTGTTCTATTGCCTTTGCTACCCGCACACGGAATGGTGTTTCCAGATTAGTCTTACAAAGCAGTAACCCTTTTTACTCTGTCGTTGGTTTAAATTGTCAATCAACGGAGGCCTGTGGGCCTCCGTTTTTTTTGTATCATTCGCATGAAAAGGACAATCACTCGTCAAATATCAGGATAATTATCACCATGGAAATTCATTTGTAGCTTACCTTTATGCTCTATTCCTTTTGCATCACAGGTTCTGATAATATGTTAAAAATCCGGCAAATATCTGCATGTCTGATAGTTCTGCTGGCAATACTCTCTTCTTGCCAGGATGATCCGATAATTGTTTTAGACGAAAAGACAATGAAGGAACTTGTTATACCTGAAGGATTCAACTTTGAAATGATGAAATTAATTCAGGTTTCAGTTCAATTACCATCACACCTTAGTTATTCCTCAACAAACAGGATTGTCGAAATCTGGTCGGAAAACACCTATGGGCAGCCCGACAAGCTAATTAAAACGGGATCATCCAACAATAAAGGTGTTTTCGAAGAATCCATTTCCGTTCCGATTCCGTCAAAAAAGTTATTTACCCATTGCTTTGCAGGCTGGCGGTCGTTCACCTTACAGGGCTCAGGATTGAAACTAACCGGTGGCGTTTTTAATATTGATTACAACATTGGCTATGGGAATACACCACCAAACCCCAAACAAGGGATTCCTGTTGTTCCCCAACAAATCCTAAAAGCACCCTGCTCTCCTCTTAAAACAGGAATCGAGAATGTATTGAAAAATGGTGATTTCTCGATAAACAAGTTTGGCAAAATCGACTTCTGGTTTTCACCAATTGAGGAATATAGCACCTGGTTTACTACCGATGAGGCCTCCGGTTATGGGTCAATAATTAGTCAGGAGGGAAATAGTTTTGCCCGAATCAATAGTACAAAACTTACACAAGGAGGTTTAACTCAAATTGTTAACGCCAGACCAGGACAGATGGTGTCTTTTTCAGGTGATGTGCGGGGCTTTGATAGCGAACAGGATGTTTATTTGTACCTCATACCAAGGGATATCAACGGAGAATACATTGAAGTGTTCTCATATAATCTAAAAAATCCTGGTATCTCCTGGTTAAATGGAACGGTTGTCGGGCTAATGCCATCTGGAACGGTTGCATGCCAGGTACTGTTTTTTAAAATTTCGACAGGAATTGTGGATTTCGATAACGCCGTGGTCCTCGTTAATGATCTCGATAGTGATAAGGATTCAGATGGTGTAGTCGACTGGGAAGATAGCTACCCTGAAAACCCCGGTCAGGCCTATATTGATTTTTATCCAGGCAAGGACAAATCAGCGACTTTGGCATTTGAAGATTTATGGCCTTCTCAGGGGGATTATGATTTTAATGACATGGTGATTGATTACCAGATCAACAAGATAGCAAATGCAAAAAACCAGGTTGTAGAAATCGATCTCATCACACAGGTCCGTGCAATTGGCGGAAGTATCAGGAACGGCTTTGGAATTCAATTAAACCTCCCACCTGACCAGGTTGCCGGAATTGACACAGACATTGAATTTGGGGATGATGAAGTCAAACTAAGTGAAAATGGAACCGAAATCGGACAAAAATTGGCAACTTTTATCATTTTCACCGATGCCTACAAGCTCCTGACTCATCCCGGTGATGGTAGCCCAACAATTAATACTACCATGGGCTATCATTTTGTGGTACCCTCAAAAAACACTTTCAGAATTTTTCTTAAGGAACCGGTAAGTCCTGATAAGTTTAGTATCGAAAATTTTAATCCGTTCATATTCAGAAGAGACGACAGATCCCGGGAGATCCACTTGAAAGGATTTGCCCCTACCGATCTGGCTAATCCTGAATTATTTGGTACCGGCAACGATGTAACAAATCCGGGAAGCAGCATTTATTACCAGACAAAAAATGGTATGCCATGGGCAATCAACGTGCCAGCCCAATTTGAATACACCATCGAAAAATCTGAAATTCTTAAAGGGTACCCTGTCTTTGCAAAATGGATCCTAAGTAGTGGCAACGATTATAATGATTGGTATTTGGATAAACAAGGTTATCGCAACTGGGATTACATTTATCGCTGGTGAAAAAAAACCGCCGTTAGTTAACGGCGGTTTTTATATATCTAATACTCATCCAGTCCCTTACAGGAACAAACGAGATTTCTGTCACCAAATGCATTGTCGATCTTCCCTACATAAGGCCAGAACTTATTCTCGGCAATCCATGGAAGGGGGAAAGCAGCTTTTAGCCGTCCGTATGGATGGTTCCACGTATCATCACCAATATGAACTGCCGTATGTGGAGCATTTTTCAGCACATTATTATCGGCATGAGTAATACCCATTTCCACATCGCTAATCTCAAATAATATTGAGATTAATGATTCGGCAAAACGATCAAGCTCTTGTTTGGATTCACTTTCAGTGGGTTCAATCATCAGCGTTTCGTGCACCGGAAAAGAAAGAGTCGGAGCATGAAATCCATAATCCATTAACCGTCGGGCAATATCCGAAGTTTCGATACCCGTTTGCGACTTAAAATTCCTGCAATCCAGGATACACTCATGGGCAACACGTCCGTTAGCACCAGAATATAAAACATTATAATGCCCTCTTAAACATTCCACCAGATAATTGGCATTAAGGATGGCCATTTCCGTAGCAGCTTTCAATCCCTCGCCGCCGAGCATCTGAACATAGGCGTGAGAGATCGTTAGTACCAATGCGCTACCATAAGGTGCGGCCGAAATGACTCCACCCTTTTCGCCTCCCACTTTAACAACAGGATGCGATGGGAGGAATTCAACCAGATGACTGGCAACCCCGATTGGTCCCACTCCCGGGCCACCCCCCCCATGAGGAATAGCAAATGTTTTGTGTAAATTAAGATGGCAAACATCAGCACCAATCAGGGCAGGTTTTGTCAATCCCACCTGTGCATTCATATTGGCGCCATCCATATAAACCAACCCACCATGAGCGTGGATAATGTCGGCCATGGTTTTGATTTCAGTTTCAAAAACACCATGTGTTGAAGGATAAGTGATCATGAAAGCCGATAAGTTGGCCGCATGCTCATCTGCCTTCAACCTCAGATCAGCGATATCAACATTGCCCGATTCATCGCATTTTACTACAACTACCTTACTTCCAGCCATTACGGCACTGGCAGGATTTGTTCCGTGAGCCGAAGCAGGAATCAGAACAATGTTACGGTGATCTTCACCACGGCTTCTGTGATATCCCTCTATAACCATCAGGCCTGCATACTCACCTGAAGCACCAGAGTTTGGCTGGAAGGAGATGGCCGGGAACCCCGTAACCTCAATGAGTGCCTCCTCCAATTCCTTGATCAACTGAGTATAACCTTCCGCCTGATCAATGGGAACAAAAGGGTGTATTCCTGCAAATTCATCCCATGATAAAGCAAACATGGAATTGGCAGGATTTAACTTCATCGTGCATGAACCCAAAGGAATCATGGAATGAGTGAGAGAAATATCCCTTCCTTCCAACTTTTTAATGTACCGCATCATTTCCGTTTCCGACTGGTACTTATTGAAACAAGAACTGGTGAGAAAATCTGTTGTGCGGGCAAATTCAGGATCAAATCCAGCCGAATCAACCAATTCATTTACAGGGTAGGCTTTTTTACCGGCAGCTTCAGCAAACAATTCTAATATTTTGTTCACCTCAACAACATCTGTAAGCTCATCAGTTGATAACCCAATCGTATCATCTTCAAAATAGCGGAAATTAAAGTGATGCCTGATGGCAACAGCTTTGAAATGCTTTAGTGAGACCTTGTCAGGAAGCACAAACCTGAGTGTATCAAAATAATCCTTATTCTCCTGAACAAAACCGTACTGCTGTAACTCCAGTTCAAGAGTATGAGCTGACCGGTGAATTTTTCCGGCTATTTCCAATAATCCATCCGGGCCATGATAAACAGCATACATACCGGCAATAGTAGCCAGCAGTGCCTGAGCAGTGCAAATATTTGAAGTGGCTTTCTCGCGTTTAATATGTTGCTCGCGGGTTTGAAGTGCCATTCTAAGTGCCTTATTACCATGAACATCTTGCGATACCCCAATGATTCTGCCAGGGATACTTCTTTTCAATTCCTCACGCGAGGCGAAGTAGGCAGCATGCGGACCGCCAAATCCCATCGGAACACCAAATCGTTGTGTACTGCCAACAACAATGTCTGCCCCCCACTCCCCGGGCGGGGTGAGCAATACCAATGAAAACAAATCACTCACTGCAGTAAAAAGTCCGCCCAATTCATGAATCCTGGACACCAATTTTCTATAAATCAAAGCCTTACCATCGCCAGCTGGATATTGCACGATAATTCCGAAAACCTTGTTAGTCAAAGGGGTCCTGCCAACTTTACATACTTCAACAACAATCCCAAGCGGTAAAGCACGGGTTCGAACAACTTCCAGTGTTTGGGGAAAAATATTCTCATCAACCCACAATACATTTGCCTCACGCTTTACCAGTTCACGCGATCTTGCATTAAACATCAGTATCATTGCCTCAGCCGCAGCTGTAGCTTCATCCAGAAGCGAAGCATTTGCCAATGGCATGGCAGTGAGTTCCATAACCAAAGTCTGGAAATTCAATAAGGCTTCCAGACGTCCTTGCGATATTTCAGCCTGGTAGGGTGTGTAAGAAGTATACCAGGAGGCGTTCTCCAGAATATTTCTCTTTATCACTGCCGGCATGGTGGTACCATAATAGCCCATGCCAATGAGGGTTCGATATTGCTTATTCCTTGAACCAATAAGCTTGATTTTTTTAGCATACTCTTGTTCAGTAAGGCCCGCCGGAAGATTCAATGGCTCTTTCATCCGGATTTGATCCGGAATCACGGAAGAAATAAAATCATCCATGGTTTTTGCGCCCACCTTCTCAAGCATTTCCTGAATTTCGTGTGGCCGTGGCCCTATGTGCCTGTAAATGAATTGATCAGTGATCATATTTTATAGGTTGTTGATTAACAAATTAAAGCGTTAAAAATAAGAAGAAGAATGACATAATGCAGGATTTGCAGGAAACAGCCGGATACCCGTGTACCAAAGGATCTATAAATATGGATTGGATACTTGTTCCTTACCAACCGTAGACGATGGTCCATGTCCTGGAAACACTATCGTTGCATCAGGTAATACCATAAGCTTTTCTGTTATACTGCTGATGATCTGATCGTAGTTACCACCCGGTAAATCGGTTCTGCCTATCCCGCCTGCAAACAGAGTGTCACCCGAAAACAGCCATCCGGATGATGCTTCATAAAAGGCAACACTACCTTTTGAATGACCCGGAACATGGATAACCGTCAAATTAATGGTTCCTGCGGTGATTATATCAGAATCATCCAGGTATCCATCAGGTTCCGGAATTTCACCCTCGAAATCAAATCCAAACCCTCTCGAGTGGTCCCCGGCCAACCGAAGAAAACCAGCATCATCCTGATGAATTTTGAATATAGGCTGGTATGCGTCTTTAACCATCTGCACACCAAATACATGATCAAAATGTCCGTGTGTATTCAATTGATACTCCAGACGAAGGCCATTCTTTTCAATGAAATTCTGCAATTCATTAAATTCCTTACGGTCCATACAGGAAGGGTCTATGATAATCCCAATCCCGCCGGGTTCATAAATCAGATAAGTGTTAACCTGCAAAGGATTAAATGAAAACATCTTGAGTTGAAGCATATTTATCGTTTGGTTATTTTAACAAATTTCGCGGTGCCAAGGTATTGAATCCCTGAAAATAATTCAATGAAATAAACTCCTGATGATAGTGAACCTATATTCAATTTCTGCTCATTCCAGGAATTGATCAATACTTTGATGGAAAATCTACCATCAGCTGAAAATATTTTTCCTTGCCAATTTTTGTTTAAAGAATGACCTTCCTTTGGCTGGACCAGAATGTAATTCTCAGCCGGATTTGGGTAAACCAAAAATGCAATCGTGTCTGAACGTTCCTGAAATGGCCGGACAAATCGAAATGCGGACAGGTCAGGAAATTCAAAAACCTGATTCATACGAACCTGATTCATCCCAAAACCTGTTGACTTGAACTCCCTCCACTTTTCCATATTTTTTTTTGCAAGTTCAGTTCCCATTTCACTCAGCAAACTATCTTCCCGGGTAAACCGTCCAGCAATCGCAGCAAGCCCTTCCCTGAGCCAGGGTTGATCTTCAGCACGGTATTTATTCCAGTATTCAGCCAAAGTTGGCGATCTTAAGGCAGCAGGCACCTCGGAAAAACGTAAAATTGAACGATAATAATCAGTATCAAAAAACAGATCCGTTGAATCCATCAGCGATTTATAATTGAGCAGGTATTTTGCTAATTCCAGGTAATCATGGCCTTTCTGTTCCTGTTGTGAAAGCTCTGTTAACCCCTGGTAATTCATGAACCAGTAAAACCCATGGTCCGGATTTCCTGATTTCAATGGTTTCCACCCATCGAAAGCCACCACATTCACTTTTTCCGAGTACCATGCAAAAGCTCCTGTGGACCATTGGCTCGCTGGAATGAAATACTCTGCACCAACAATATCCGGTGAACCTGTAGCCATTCCACAAACTGAATCGGTTACAATTGCCAGATGAAGTGCAACAGTATCGAACTGGTTATTTCTAAATTGCGGGCCAAGTTTGAGTTGGTCGGAATCTCCTCCACCATCTTGAGCCCATTGTAATAATCCCTCTTCGATATCGGGATTTCCATCCATAAAAACTCCAATCGGAAGGTTCGAAAAATTGTTTCCAAAAACCGGGGAATTCTCGGTCGAGGCATGATTAAGAACGATTCCAGCCATTCGCCCTCCCCCATACACCGATTCAAAACTGTTTTCTTTCACAACAAAACGATCCGGATTCCATAACATGATGCCAATAGTATTGCCACTGTTAAAGCGCTGAAGAATTAGCCGGTTTTTTGAAAATCTTTGCAGCCCCTGCCAGGATGATACTATTCCAAATCTGTTATGAATAAACCGGTTATCATACACATCAGCCACTGCTTCCGGATTTTGAGAATTCAGGTCAATTCCGGCTGTAAGGTTTTGAAATTCACATCGTTCAACAACAATCCCTGGAGCATCCGTATTAATCCCGGTTCCCATAAAGTCAGCATCAAAAACATAAGAGCCGGGCTCATTAATAAAAACGGTCCCAACAACTTTAATAAAAGGTACCCCGGTGGATCTTATAAAAAATCCAGGCACAATGCCATCTTCATAGTGATTCAACTTGGTGGTGATGGAAAATCTGGAGTTACTGATGAGTATCGAATCAGCCGAACCTGGTAAAAGATCAATCGATTCTGTGCAATTGCTGAAAATGGAATTATTTAATTCAGCAACAACTTTTCCCATGGCCTGTATCCCGGTAATTGCATTCTCCACCTTTCCTCCCCTGGTGATAATTAACATAGCCGGGACATTACCGGTTGCATCAACAACTCTGATACCAAGCCATAAATCTCCGCAAAGGTTCCCGATTGCGCCCCCATCAATCACAAGCCGACCTCCGGCTTCCAAAGTGATCCCCGTTTCACCCGGCATAGATAGGTATCCGCTAACCACTAATACTCCCCCATCCTTGATAATAAGGTGATTATGCATATAAACAGTATCGCGGATAAACAAAGTATCCCTGCTTAATACCTGATCGCTGATCATCGGATTCCGATAACAACTGTCATTGATCACCACCTCCGATATGTTGCCCATCCCTCCCGACAGGCAAAAATGGACCCAGTTAAATTGGCACAACGATAACGCATATCCGTATGAAGGCCAGTAATCCATGATATTATTTGACGTTCCCTCCAACGGACACCCATTGTCATTGCAGTTATCACATTGCTCTCCACCGGGGCCACCCGTAAAATTATGACCCAAACCCAGGCAATGACCCAGTTCATGTATCAGATTACGGCCACATTCATCAATGGCTAAAGAATCAGGCTGTCGCTTGAAATTTTCAAAATAACCACGCACAGCAATATACCCCCGATCGCCGATATTCCTTGTATGGCCGCCTGTAACCTGATTATTGGCGCCAATAAAAATCGGAAGTGTCTGGAATTTTTGCTTATAGCTCAGGGAAGTGTCCCCATCAACATAACGTTCACGCATATAGGGTGAATCGATTTCAGCGGAACAATCCCATGCCCTGGTGTCACGATGAAAAAAAAAGGTATCCAACCGGATGTGGACACGGCAGTCGGCCACAAAAGGGGAAGGTACAACCGGCTTTAGTGTATCCAGATTGGCCAGCCTCTGATTTGCCCAACCAATAATTTGTTTTAAAAAATCTAACTGACCAGGTTGATCCTCTTGAAAATTCCCATGACCATTATCATCCTGGAAGATATGGAAAGAAATTCTAAGATTTTTAACCGGTAATAAAACAGAATCCCGAAACTGCGCATGTAAAGGGTTGGGGGAAACACTCAATAGCAGGAGGAATATCCCGATATTAATAAATTTCACGTCCGGTAGCCGTTTTTTGGCCATTGAATACTATTCCAATCCTTCTTTCATAGGCACAAAAGCGAAATTACCATGTTTGGTAATCTCAAAAGTGTCTTCACCGGTTCTAACACATTTGGTCATAACCTGTCCATCCTGATTACCGATTGGAGCAACCAGAATACCACCTGTTTTTAGCTGATGCTTTAATTCCTCCGGAATATCAGGTGCTGCTGCTGTAATGAGAATTTTATCGAAAGGCGCATAAGAAGGAAGTCCCTTATAACCATCACCTAAAAAAAATTTTATTTGATACCCCAATTCCCTATGGATTAATTGTGCCTCCTGGTGCAATTTCCTGATTCGCTCAATTGTATACACACGCGCACCCATTTCCGCTAAAACAGCTGCCTGATAACCGGAACCGGTACCAACTTCCAATACTTTATCATACAGCTTTATATCAATTAGTTGCGTTTGGAATGCCACAGTAAAGGGCTGGGATATCGTTTGCCCCGACGAAATAGGAAAGGCCTGATCCTGGTAGGCAAATTTCAAAAAAGAGGAATCAATGAAAGCGTGTCTTGGAATTTTTTGTATCGCATCCAATATCCGCTGGTCAGTAATACCCTTGTTTTTTACCTGATCAACCAGTTTCCTCCTTAGACCCTTATGCAGAAAGCTATCTTCGATCATTACAATTCTGTTAACTTTGTGAGGTGAAATATCAGAATATTTTAGAGATGTTGAAACCCTGGATCATTTTACCGGCGATTACCCTTGCCTCTATACTTCTTTCCTGCAATATAATAAACCCGGCTGAAGATATTCCCGCCTATCTTCAGGTGGATACAGTCCTCGTCAAAGTTACTAATTTCGAACAAGGTTCAGCCAGTCACAACATGACCTGCGTTAAGCTTAATGTGGCCGGAACTTCTCTCGGTTTTTTCGAAATGCCTGCCTTGGTGCCTTGCCTCACTACCGGGTTGCAAAGCTTGTATCTTGAACCCGGATTTGAGCTAAACGGAATTGCCGGGTCCCGCAGTGTTTACCCTTTCTTTTATCCTTATACCGGAACTGCAAAAATTGATTTTGTTCCGGGCCAGATCATCAAAATTGCTCCTACTACAACCTACAAAAAAGAGTGCAAATTTGCGTGGATCGAGGACTTTGAAGATGCCGGTGTATCCTTTGTTTATCCTGGCTACAGTGATACTATTTTTAGAAACCAAACTGACATGGTTAAAGATGGTCAGTTTTCAGGAGCAATTTTCCTGGATACAAAAAACAGGTATTTCGAAGCATATAGCAGCACCGATTTCGAACTATCCGAGAATGGCACTATGATTCTGCTCGAATTTGATTATAGGAGCACTAATCTTATGGAAATCGGACTTTATGTTATGAAGGATGGATCGGCAGTATGGAACACGCTGCTTTTTATCAGGCCAATTGATCATTGGAGCCGGATATATATCGATCTGGAGACTATGGTAGGGGACAATCAAACGGCTAAATATTTCAGACCAGGCTTACGTGTTGGTTGGGATTCTACCAAATTGGCAAAACAGTCTGTTTATATGGACAACATTAAATTGATCCATTTTTAATGAACCAGAAAAAGCAACTGCTCAAGTACCTGATTTCCGATTTCGTTTCAGCCGGGGCAAGTTGGACTCTCTTCTTTGTTTTCCGGAAAATCTACATTGAAACTCAGAAATTCGGGTATCCGGTTCCCGTTGAGTTTGATCACTCTTTCTTCCAGGGATTAGCCATTATCCCTGTGGCATGGGTGCTCTTCTATTTTATTTCAGGCTATTACAAAGAAGCATTCCGGAAATCCCGTCTTAGTGAATTAGGTCAAACCATTGGAACCACCTTTATTGGAGTACTCATAATTTTCTTTGTCCTGATACTCGACGATACCGTTAAGACTTATACCAACTATTATCTCTCGTTTTTAGTCCTTTTCTTCCTGCATTTCCTGCTAACCTACCTACCTCGTCTCGTTTTCACAACCATATCAGCTCATCGGATACACAACCGGATTATCGGCTTCCCTACCCTTCTGATCGGTTCCGATAAACGTGCCGAAGACTTGTATATTGGAATGGTTAATCAGCCAAGATCCACAGGAAACAGCTTTATTGGGTTTATCAGTGTGAGCAAACACGAAAAATACCTGATGGACAAACATATTCCTCATCTTGGATCATTAAATGATATTCAAAAAATACTTGGAGGGCATCCTGTCGAAGAGGTCATTATCGCAATTGAAAGTTCAGAGCATGAACTTCTTAAGAAAATCATCAATCGACTGGAACACAAGAAAATAACCATCAAAGTTATTCCCGATATGTATGATATTTTAACCGGTATGGTAAAAATGTCATCGATAATTGGCACCCCCCTCATCCAGATCAGCCATGATTTAATGCCCGCCTGGGAAGAGAACCTTAAACGGATCATCGATGTTATCACTTCCTTTTTTGCGCTGATTATTTTGTTGCCATTATATTTATGCCTGGCAATTGGTGTCAAACTCTCCTCAACCGGGCCTATTTTCTACTCTCATGAGCGAATTGGCAGATATGGAAAGCCTTTTACCATTTATAAATTTCGATCGATGTTCAGCAATGCTGAATCCAATGGTCCGGCTTTGTCCAGCCTGAATGATTCCCGGATTACCGGGTTTGGCATGTTTATGAGAAAAATGCGATTGGATGAACTTCCGCAGTTTTACAATGTATTAATCGGGGACATGTCGTTGGTTGGTCCCCGGCCAGAACGACAACACTTTATTGATCAGATTATTAAAAAGGCACCACACTTTAATCATTTGCAGAAGGTCAGACCCGGTATTACGTCGTGGGGGCAGGTAAAATTCGGCTATGCATCCAACGTGGATGAGATGATTGAACGGCTTAAATATGACATCCTTTATATCGAAAACATGTCACTTTTGGTAGATCTTAAAATACTGATTTACACAATAAAAACAATTCTTAACGCCAGCGGAAAGTAAAACAAGGTAACTATGGAAACAAAGAGAAAATTTGCTGTCGTCCTGGCCGGATGTGGTAACCGGGATGGCGCTGAAATTCATGAATCGGTGATGACCTTATATGCCATTGCCAAAGCAGGGTGTACCTATGATATTTTTGCACCAGATATAAATCAGTACCATGTTATAAATCATTTTACCGGTGAGGCCACCAGTGAAACGCGGAATGTTCTGGTTGAATCGGCCCGAATTGCCCGCGGTAAGATCCGCCCGTTAAGTGAATTCGACGCACAAAGATTTGATATCCTAATGTTTGCCGGAGGTTTTGGTGTTGCAAAAAACCTTTGTACCTACGCTTTTGATGGTGCAGATTGCGCAGTGAATGCTGAGGTGGAAAGAGCTGTTGTAGAAATGAATGACCTGGGTAAGCCCATTGGTGCTCTGTGCATTTCGCCAGTAATTTTAGCAAAGGTTTTAAGTGCGGTTAATATCACTATGGGGCAAGATGCTTCAGCAATCGCAAATATTGAAAAAATGGGTGCTATTCATCAGGCAACCGACTCACGCGAAATCGTTATCGACCATGATAATAAAATTGTGACTAGTCCATGTTATATGCTGGATGCAAACATTGTGGATATTGCCGAAGGCGCTATAAAAACGGTTGATGCATTGGTCGGATTATCAACACACTAATCTGAACTTACAAATAACCGCGTTCAATATACGTAACAATCTGTTCTATCAATTGATCCTCTCCTTTTGGGTCATATTCCGATTTCAGGTTGGATCCAAACAGACGAGCAACGCCCTGCCAGAAAAAGGCACTAACTGATCCTCTGTACGAATCAATCCAAAAGTAGGTTGATTTTGATGTTTCCCGGTCAACGAGTTTAAATAACAGCTTGCCCTGGGTGATGGTCATTTGTCGCAAATCCCCTTCATACTGTTTCCATAGGGAATCTTCAAGGCTCTTCATGTACTTTCTGCGCTCTTTATCGTTCTTTGAGTTACCGAGTTTAAACTCAATCTCATTAACGGTGGCCGCAACAATTTTAGAATAGGGTAAAACTTTTTTTAGATTGTACACAAGCCTCCAGTACTGTCGTTCCTGAAATCGATTTTTAAAAACACGAACTGGCAGTATCGGGACTTCCTTCAGATCAATATGTGGAATAGTATCACCGTTAACAACAACTGTCCGGAGCAAGGTATCTTTCCTGGCTCTTACTTCCGTTTGGGCGCTTAAGCCTACACCTGAAAGGCAAAAGAATATCGTTAGGAGAATTAACCGCATACGTCACATCAGCAATTCTCTTGCCAGTATTAAAACTTTGTAAAATCAGGAAACAGCCTCCTTAACCAATGCGGCAGCTTCCTCCAATGTAATGGCAGAAGACACTTTGAGACCCGACTGGTCAATAATCACTTTGGCCTCTACCGCATTGGTGCCTTGTAACCTGACAATTACAGGAACAGGAATACTACCAATAAGTTTGTAAGCATCCACAACACCTTGTGCCACCCGGTCGCAACGTACAATCCCTCCAAAAATATTAATCAGGATCGCTTTTACGTTCGGATCCTTCAGAATAATGCGAAAACCAGCCTCCACCGTTTGGGGACTTGCGGTACCACCAACATCAAGAAAATTGGCGGGCTGTCCGCCTGAAAGCTTGATCATATCCATGGTTGCCATCGCCAATCCGGCTCCATTGACCATGCATCCCACATTTCCGTCCAGCTTGATAAAATTCAAGTTGAATTCCGATGCTTCCACTTCTGTTGGATCCTCTTCATTCAGGTCACGCAATGCAGCATAATCAGGATGACGGAACAATGCGTTTTCATCAAGATTCACTTTTGCATCCGCGGCCAGAATCAGGTCATCAGAAGTTTTTACCAACGGATTTATTTCCAACAAAGAAGCATCAGTCTCAAGGTAAGCTTTGTACAGTGAGGTTACAAATTTCACCATATTCTTATGGGCTGAGCCATTCAGTCTTAGGTTAAAAGCAATTTTCCTGGCTTGAAAAGGTAAAATACCGATTGCCGGGTCAATTTCTTCAGTAAATATCAGGTTCGGCGTGTTCTTGGCAACCCCTTCAATGTCAACCCCTCCTTCAGTGGAATACATAACTATATTCTTTCCTGTCTTCCTATTAAGCAAAACACTCATATAGAATTCTTTAACTGAAGAAGTGCCATCTGAGGCCGGATAATACATATCCCTTTGCACAAGTAGTTTTCGTACCAGTTTTCCCTCAGCACCAGTTTGAGGAGTAACCAGATTCATCCCTAAAATTCTGGAAGCATGCTCTTTAACTTGCTCCAATGATGAGGCGATCTTTACTCCACCACCTTTGCCCCGGCCACCGGCATGGATCTGAGCTTTAATGACCCAGAATTTTGTTCCGGTTTGACTTTGGATAAGCTGTGCGGCTTCCACTGCTGCATCAGCAGTTTCAACCATAAGTCCTTCAGCAACAGGAACACCATGTAGCTGGAGCAATTGTTTGGCCTGATATTCGTGAAGATTCATAAAAGCTAGGTTTTACTCGTTAAATAACTATTTGCAGGCGTTAAAATTGCACTTTTTTTGAGTGAAACAAAAATCATTTATACAGGTTAACATCAATGATGCTATTTTTACAAAAAGCAAACATGATGCGTCAACTTACAAACGATGAACATGGCCGGCTGAATGTCGAAGAATTCAAGTCAGCAACCAAGAAACCCCTAATCGTTGTCCTGGATAATGTACGGAGTCTCAACAATATTGGGTCTATATTCCGCTCTTGTGACGCATTTCGAATCGAGAAACTTTTCCTCTGCGGAATTAGTACCCCTCCTCCTCATCGGGATATACATAAAAGTGCACTTGGCGCTGAATTATCAGTGGACTGGCAGTATTTCGAAAAAACTACGGATGCCATTGAATTTCTCAGATTATCGGGTTATCAAGTTTTAGCAGTTGAACAAACAACCGGCAGTATTTCATTGAATGAAATTAAACTTTCAATTCCGGCTGCAATCATATTCGGACATGAAATCCATGGAGTTTCACCCGATGTTCTTTCCCTTTGCCAGGCAGCAATCGAAATACCTCAGTATGGCACCAAACACTCTTTAAACGTTGCAGTAAGTGTTGGAATCGTTCTTTGGGAACTAATCACCGGGTGAAAACCACCCGATTACCAAATCAACTAACTCTTTAGTTGGTTTAACTAATGCCTTTGTTGACTAATTACATGTTTAGTTGTACATTTGTTAAAAATGAACAACATGCGTGATTTAACGAAAGCAGAGGAACTGATTATGCAGGTATTGTAGAACATACAGCCTGCATTTGTTAAGGACATCATTGCAGAGCTTCCTGCACCGAAACCGGCTTACAGCACGGTTTCCACGATTGTTCGAATTCTTGAATCCAAGAAATTTATTGATCATGAAGCATTTGGGCCCACACACCGATACTTTACCCTGATCAGCAAGGAGGTCAAGGTGTCCTTAATGAATCCACAATCGGGATAACTACCTCACAATTGGCACTTTGGATTTACATTTTGGCTTTGTCAGCTATTGCCTTTATTATGTTGACATTATGGACCAAGCTCATGATTTCAACAAGGAAAGCTCCGATTTACCATTTTCTATCCCGCTCCAGTTGATCCATCTATACCGAAAACAAGTTTTATCCTTGAACATGAAAAAGTTCACTCACGTCAGTTTCACACCATCGACAACCTTTTATACGGAACTATTCGATTAGGTTTCTTTTTCAATCCATTTATTCATTTGCTGCACAAATAATTACTGATTACTCATGAATATTTGGCTGACGAGCAAACGTCCTGTATTGATCGTAAAGGTTATTCCCGTGTATTAATCAGTCATCATTTTAATGTTCCAAATTTCATATTGACACATCCATTTAACAAACAATCATAGGGTAAGCCTGTAGAAGTTTCTTTTGTCATCCCAGTTAAATTCATCCTCAACTAATAGATTCCCCAAACAAGGGGTACAAATACTTTCATTTCCCAGAAATCTATTCCCCCTCTTCAAACAATGACTACCACAGCACAAACAGGTAGTAAAAAAAAGAGCCGCTTCATCAGCGGCTCTTTTCCTTTATCAATTTATTGATTACTGAACTAAGGCTTTAAACTTAGCATCTTCGAACAATTTACCAAATTCAAGATCAGTTTTAGCTAGTTGTTTCAAATCAGCCTGAGCAGCCAAAGCAGCTTCGAGTGATTTAAAGACATTAGCATTCTGTCCCTGGCGGGCATAAACAACAGCTTTCAGATAATTAGTCATTCCGGTAGGAACGGCAATGCAATCAAGGGTTTTCAGAGCTTTAGCATAGTCCTTATTCAGGGTTTGAGCCAAGGCTGCGTTAAACAGGCAGGCAGAACCAAAATTGGTAACAGCCTGACTATAAGTACCATTTTTCACATTTACGATTCCCATATTGTGATCAACCTGGCTTCCGGCACCTGCGGCACCACGGAATAAACCTTCAGCTTTTCCAAATTCACCCTCGGCCAAAGCTACAACTCCAAGATTGTTCATAACAATTGGGTCATTTGCTTTAACGCTATTGGCTTTTTCGAGAGCAGTTTTGGCGCTTTTCATGTCACCAAGAAGAACAGCAGTCATTCCAAGATCATTCCAGGTTCTGAAATCATTGGAGAATTTTTCAGTAGCGGCTTTGTAGATACCATTCTGAACTTTCACATCCTTAGTTAAAGTAGCTGCATATAATACCTCTTCAACAGTAAGATCTGATGGTTTACTGGTAGCAATTTTCAGCAATTCCTGATCTGATTTCCCGATAACGTCAACATTGACTTCAAATTTTGAACGACGCAATGCGGGTAAAATCTGGCTGGTCAATTCGGTAAAAGCTGCCGAAATGTTGCGAATTTCCTTTTCACGAACATCAGGATCGTTATACATCGACAAAACGCGCAAGATCAAATCTTTGTCCTGAATACTTGATTGTGAAACTTTTTCTTTAAAACCATCCCAGTCTTCAGCAGTCGACATGATCTTATAGAACTCAGTCTGATCAGCTTTGGTAACCTTCATGGTTTCGAGTTCCTTCTTAAAGAAATTAGAAGAAGTTTTTGACCGTTCTTTTGCCAATTTATCGTTCAGGTCTAACTTGCCGTCAGGTGAAGCATAAGAGGAGATATTAATTTTTTTAATATCATAGTTTGATTTTGCATTTGCGGCGCTCACCTTATCTTTCAAAGCGGTAACGTCATCAGATTTCATTTCCCCCTTTTTTACCTCAGCTCTGTTTATATCAAAATTGATATCAGCCTGGTAAGTTTCTGGAATAATTCTCTGGAATTTATCCGGAGCTATAATAACTTCACCAGCATTATTGGCCAACAAAGTAGGTGTTGAAATAACACCATCAGCAATCTTTACCGGTGCAAAATTCACTTTTTTCGCTTTCATCGAAGCTTCAACTTTAATAATCAGCTCTGACTGCCGCATTTCCTTAGTGTAAGGAACAATTCCGTTATAAGAAACTTTCCCACCTGATGCATAATTCACCACCTTGTTGTTGGCGGTAACACTCTCACCCTGTAAGGTTAAAGGTTTAAATTCAACATCACCGGTTGGTGTTTTTAATACTGGAGTTGCCACTACGATGGCCTTTTTGTTAAAGAATTTTTCAGGATACCTGGCTTCGATGACTAGATCTACATTTCCAGCATGTGTTTCCAGTACCTCTGGTTTAACTTCATACTTAATCCCTGATGCGGATTTCTTCATTTTGTTCAGCCCGCTGCAGCCCGATAATAAGAAAACGACAGCAATGGCCATCAAAATACTGTGGTTGAATTTCTTCATAACTTCCGGTTTTATGTTTGTTATTTTCGATTTCAATGTACGACAAAAATATAAATCTTTTAGAGATCAATAAAAAAAAACACTTAGTTCCTTAAAATTGTTATCCATACACGTTAAAAAAACGGGACAGGACAAACCCTCGACAGTCCAACCGGGTATTTCTGACCGAAAATGGTATCTAAAAGGGTGTTGTAATCTTCCTGCTTGTTCACAAAATCGATTTTTCGAACATCCACCAATAGAATCCTCATACCAGGTTCCTGTCGGAAAAAATCAAAATATCCTGTTTGTATCCTTTTGAGGTAATCGATAGTGATCGCTGATTCATATTCTCTTCCCCTGTTCCAGATATTGATCAGTAAATTATCAGGATCCTGGTGAAGATAAACATATAAATCAGGCTTTGGCAACGAAGAGTACATAATATGAAAAAGTTGCGCATAAAGCTTATACTCATCACCATCCAAAGTATTTGCGGCAAAAATCAGCGATTTCATAAAATAATAATCTGCAACCGTCAGCGGTGCAAATATGTCCGGATCAACCAGTTCCTTTTTTAATTGCGTATAACGGTCAGCCAGAAACGACATTTCCAAAGGAAATGAAAAACGATCGGGGTCTTTATAAAATTTGGGCAGAAAAGGATTGTCTGCGAATCGTTCTAAAATAAGATGCCCCTGATAATCAGCACTTATTCTGGATGCAAGCGAAGTTTTTCCAGCTCCAATATTACCCTCTATTATGACCAATCTATAATTGCAGGGATATTTCTTATTGATTTCCATTGCCTAAAAATAGAAAATCCCCACAATTGTGGGGATTTTCCTTTAATTATCTTATTAACCAATCTATCAACGACGGTCAAAATCTCTGCGGGGAGGTCTTCCACCACGGTCACCACCTCGGTCACCACCTCCATCACGGCGATCGCGGTTATCATGCCCGCCACGATCATCACGAGGACCTCTCGGACCACGATCATGATGTACTGGCTCAACATATCCTTCAGGTTTTTCAAGCAGGACTTTTCTTGATAGACGATACTTTCCGGATTTCTCATCGATTTCTATCAATTTCACCTCTATCATCTGACCAACTTTAAGCTCTTCTTCTACTGTTTCCAAGCGTTTAAAGGATATCTCCGAAATATGCAGCAATCCTTCTTTCCCTGGGAGAATCTCCACGAACGCACCAAAGGCTACGATTGACACCACTTTTCCATTGTATACTTGCCCAACTTCAGGAACCGCACAAATACCCTGAATAATTTCCATCGCAGCTTCAATAGCTTCTTTGTCAGGAGCGGCAACCTCAATAAATCCAATTCCATCTTTCTCCTCAATGGTAATAATGGTGTGGGTGCGCAGCTGGATTTCCTGAATAATCTTACCACCAGTGCCGATAACCGCACCGATCATCTCCTTTGGAATAGTCATGGTTTGAATTCTCGGAACATGCGGTTTATAGTCTGCACGCGGCTCTGAAATCGTTTCCAGAATTTTATCCAGAATATGCATCCTTCCACGATTAGCCTGTTCTAATGCTTCTGCCAGAATTTCATATGACAATCCATCAACTTTGATATCCATCTGGCAAGCAGTGATTCCATCCCTGGTTCCGGTAACCTTAAAGTCCATATCACCCAAGTGATCTTCGTCACCCAGAATATCAGAAAGCACTTTGTACCTCATATCTTTTCCAACCACTAAACCCATGGCAATTCCGGAAACAGGTTTCTTGATTTTGATACCGGCATCCATCAGAGCTAGTGTAGCAGCGCAAACAGTAGCCATTGATGATGAACCGTTCGACTCCAGAATATCCGATACAATCCGGATTACATAAGGATTCTCATCAGCACCCGGAAGCATCGGCTTAATAGCCCTGTGTGCCAGGTTCCCATGTCCTATTTCCCGGCGGCTGATGCCACGCATTGGCCTGGCCTCACCTGTTGCAAAGGGTGGGAAGTTGTAATGAAGAAGAAACCGATCTTTCCCCTGATTCAAGACTTCATCAACAATCTTCTCATCAAGCTTTGTCCCAAGAGTAATGGTTGTCAAAGATTGTGTTTCACCCCGGGTAAAAATTGCCGACCCATGTGCCATGGGGAGATAGTCGATTTCGCTCCAGATTGGGCGGATCTCATCGGTTTTCCGTCCGTCCAAACGAATACCTTCATCAAGCAGCATATTTCGGGTTGCTTCTTTCAGCACGTCGTGGAAATATCTTTTTACCATCGACTTGATTCCCTCAGTACACTCTTCACCCAAACCATCAATATAATCGGCTTCCAGCTTTTCCCAGGCTTCAGCACGCTCATGCTTAGGCTTTTGAGCTTTTGCGATATCGTATACCAGCTGATAATTTGCTTCAAAAACTTTAGCTTTCAGGTCAGCATCGTTCGTTTCATGACAATACTCCCTGACGCTATCTTTTCCAAGTTCTTTGCGCATTTCAAGCTGAGCCTGACAATGTCTTTTTATTTCTTCATGTCCAAATTTGATGGCTTCGAGCATTTCGTATTCTGAAACCTCATGCATTTCCCCTTCAACCATCATGATGTTATCATAAGTTCCAGCTATAATAACATCCAGATCAGCATCTTTAAGATCTTCCATGCTGGGATTAATCACCATATCTCCATCAATACGGGCCACGCGAACCTCACTGATCGGGCCGGCAAAAGGAATATCTGTTAATGCAAATGCTGCTGAAGCAGCCAATCCTGCCAAAGCATCGGGTGGACAGGTCGTATCACCCGACAACAGACTCAGCGTAACAAAAACCTCGGCATGATAATCATCGGGAAACAACGGACGCAATGCCCTGTCTACCAAACGAGAAATCAGGATTTCATTATCGTTCGGACGAGCTTCCCTTTTCATAAAACCTCCAGGGAAACGACCGGCTGCCGCAAATTTCTCTTTGTATTCAACACTAAGAGGCATGAAATCTACACCCTCTTTTGCTGTTTTGGAGGCACAAACTGCCGCCAGGATCATGGTTTTTCCCATGGTCACTACCACCGAACCGTCGGCCTGCTTGGCCAATTTACCGGTTTCAATGGTTATCGTCCGTCCATCCTTCAATGTGATGGTCTTCTGATATGCTTGATACATTATATAATCGGATTAAATAAGAAGAAAAAAGGCAACTTTCTGATTGCCTTTTCTTCCTGGGTTATTTACGTAAATTCAATTCTTTAATAATCGCCCGGTAACGCGATATGTCCCGGTCTTTTAGGTAGTTGAGCAACCTTCTTCGTTTACCTACTAATCTGATCAACGATCGCTGGGTACTGAAGTCCTTGCGGTTTTTCTTCAAATGTCCAGTCAAATGAGCTATACGGTAGGAGAATAAGGCAACCTGTCCCTCTGGTGAACCGGTGTCTGTATTGGACTTCCCGTACTTCTCGAAAAATTCTTGTTTCTTTTCTGCCGTTAAGTACATGTTTACTAAAATTTTACAGTTGTCTTTAAATTAACGCGCAAAGATAGGAAAAGGATTTGGTAAAACAAGGGAAAAAGTGAAGAACGAGAAGAACGAGAAGAACGAGAAGAACGAGAAGATCGTGAAGATCGTGAAGATCGTGAAGATCGTGAAGATCGTGAAGATCGTGAAGAGGGTGAAGAGGGTGAGGAGGGCGTGGAGGTGGTGGTGGCTCAGTATTTATATTCAAATTGCCCGAAATAGGCCGACATTTCCGGCGATCCACGGAGCAAAAATGATATTTCCTTTTTGCCATTTTCACGGAGCGGGACGAGTGAAAACACCAACCAGCGTGTTAGGTAGGCTTCGCACATATCATCATTGGCGTTATGCGAAAGCGCTAATTCAATTGGTGGTGGAACCAGTGCATTCGGTGGCAGCTTCCACAAATTTAGTTCATGCTCTTTGCAACCACCGCTGTAACTAACCTTCATAAACAGCCAGTCATCTTTAACATAAGCGGAATCGAGCCGGAATGGATCCATCGAATACTTTTTCCATTCATCGTCTTTCAGGAAACCAACCTCTTTAGCATCCTTTTTTATTTCGGTGATTTTTATCGACGGATAGAGAATGCCTCCCCTGCCGCATCTGAATTCTTCAGGGTCATTTGTATATTTTATAAGAATGGTCAGATCCGCAATCTGATAATCCAAATCCAAATTGACCGGATGATAAAAAACCGAATCAATCAGAATTTTCCATCCGCAGCCATCAACCTCTGGAGCACCCCCATAAACTACTGTGGCACTTTTAAATCCGCTATCAGGAAGATCATCATCGCACGTCCTTTTGCATGATGTTGAAAAAACTAATCCCAGCAAGATTGCCGCGCCGAAGAAGAAATTTCTATTTGTCATTTTAACCATTCCTCATTCAAAATTTTAGTCCGTCAGACCTCTTTATGTTTCGATATTCTTTTTAGGAAACCCTCAATCGGATGCAGCCATAAAAGTTTATCGCCACCATTCTTGGTTTCTTGCAAAGCATTCACAAATTCGGATTCATCAGTTTCCCCATGAAAATAATTGATCCTGTTGTTTTCTCCGCAATAACAAAGAAAAACGGACGATTAAACCTAACCTGATTCACTGGCATTGAAGTTCTGGTAATAATTACTGCGGTTACAGCTGCGGCTTCCGTTCCTTCCTCATTCACATCGATGTATGTTTTATGCAATACCTGGCTGATGGCTAGAGATCCGGGACCCAGCTTTGAGAAATCAGCCGCATTTGAAAAAGCAGTCGGAATACCAGAATCCTTTAACTGCTTGCTAAGTTCAAATGAACACTCCAGTTTAAATTGCGGCAAATACAATTCCATATCGTCCACCGGATAGAACTGACTTCGCAAATGATCCCAGCCTGTTGAAAATTGACTGCTGCACCAATTATCTAAATCCACTCCGGCTGAAGGAAGAAACAGATACATCAACCAGCTCCCGTCGCCATAAGGAAGCGCTGCTGCCTGTAACTCGGTGGAATTAATCACACTAATTGTATCCTTGATATACATCGTAGGGACCTGCAGAACTTTCCCGGAGGCCTCTGTGAAAGAATTCAGATGAGTCTCTTTTTTATTAAACGGTGTAGTCCATCGACCATTGAAATAGATGGCATTAATCAGAAAACAAACATCTTCAGGATTTATTTTTTCAATAATCTTTTTCACTTTATCGTGTGTCTTCTCCTTAACCCATGCATTTACCGCAGGCAAAGCAGATGGTAAATTGAAATCCAATCCTTGTGTCACCGCATTGAAATACAACTCCATATTGCTTTGAAAATCTGGATAAATTACAAATCCGTTGGTGTTGTACCAAACTGAATTTGCCGTTTCAAAAACAGTGTTCGGATCTTTACCAACAAGCACCCCGTTAAGGTTTTTCACCGCCCTATTTAAATCCACTACCTCATGTCCGGGGTAACCGAGGAGAGTAAGCATCTCATCGAGAGTTTTACCGGCAGCTCCGTTAGCGGCCATGGATAATGCGGAATATATGCTATATGGCGATAGGCAAAGATTTGAATCAGGGTTTTCCTTTGCTAAAAGGCTATAAAGGTCAAAACCAAAGCTATTGCCCTGCTTAAGCACTTTGAGTTCGTTTTGCGTAAGATTCAGCACCGCAAGAGGCTCCGGCTCCTTTTTGCATGAATCAAAAACCAAAACAAATAAGGCAATTAACAATATACCATTTTTTTTCATAGAAAGCCTCCTTGCATGGTTATTCAGGCTTCATCATCCGCCCTATAAACAGAATTGCCCCCGTACTCTTTTCTGCAATCGCAAAAACAAACGGCTTGTTAAAAGTGATAAAGTTTCCGATGGAAGTAACACCTACTTCAACTGACGTAACTGCAGCTGCCTCTGTTCCTTCCTCATTTACTTCAACAAATGTTTTGTGCTTGACACCGGTAATCAACAACCCTCCTTCAGGTAAGATTCCGGTAAAATCCGCCATCTCAGTAAAGGCAACTTGCATCCCCATTGCGGATAGAACATCTTTCAAACTTTCCTCATATGAAAATGTGAATTTGGGCATAGAGAACTGAACGTTGAAAACAGAATCATACCGGGTGAGCCAGTTGTTCCAATTATCCGGCGTAAAACTTTTTTCCACATCAGCAACTGTTTTCCCGGTTTCGGGCAGAAACAAAAACATTCGCCAATTTCCTTTGCCATAGGAAAGTTCAACTGATGTAAATGTTTCATTGGCATACACATTAAGGTCCATTTTCTTATTCATCATATCCACTTGAACCTCCCTCCCGCTTTCAGAATAGAAAGTTTGCTTTCCTGTGTTCTTTACATTGAAGGGATTGGTCCAACAGCCCTTAAAGTATATTGCATTGATCAAAAACATAAATGACTCCGGATTGATCTGATCAACGATTTTGTCAATTTTCTTATTGGTATTATCCGACACCCACTTATTAATCACATCCTTACAGGTAGCGGCGGCAAAATCCACCGGTTGGACCTCTGCATGATAATAGGATTGGTTTCTGGCGATAAAATCAGGCAATACGGTATATTCTTTACGGTACCATATAGAATTTGCAACCGAAATAGCTACCTTTTCATCATGAGCAACCAATGCGTCAACAAGTACCTTGTTTAATTCATTTAGCTCATCCCGGCTATACCCGGATATCCGCAGCGCATCTTCCATGGCAGCTTTGGTTGCACCATTAGCGCCATTGTAAGTCATCGATAATGCCTGGGAAATACTTAACGGAGAAATCATCAGGTTAGTGCCCGGAACAGCTGCAGCCGTAAGTTTGGTGAACAAATCCAGCCCAAATGTATTATCCGCTGCAATCACACCGGCCGTTTTCAAAGGAAGATTCAGTGGTTTTGGTTCATATTCTTCCTTTTCCTTAGCGCAAGCTCCAATGAGGGCAACAAGAACCACCAAAACTAAAAATCTCTTTATTGTTTCCATTGCAATTTCTTTTAACCGTTAATCAAAATTCTTGTAAAATCAATACGGTCAGCACATGCAGGACAGGTGCTTACACGGAATATTCTGCAAGCAAATTTCGTACCACTTGAAGTCCGTCATCCAGATTGTGAGGTGAATAATCCAGATCATCAATGGCCTTGTCCAGTATAAAACCAGTAGACACCGGACGCCTGCCCGGTTGATTCAAAACCTCTGATTTAATTGGAGAAATCAGTGATAAATCGAGTTCAAAAACTTGCGCGGTTTTAATCGCGAAATCATGTACCGAAATCATTTTGGGACCACTAAGGTGATAAATCCCAGTTTTATTTCTTTCAATAATCTTAAAAATACCACC
>CAIXKO010000069.1 GCA_903919925.1 uncultured Bacteroidota bacterium
AAAGAGGATGTTCCTGAAATGGTGAACCTTGCCTACAATATGCAGAATCTAAAGTTTGGCAGGGAGTATCTCATTCCTAAACCGCTTGATCCCCGTTTGATTACCACCGTAGCGCCGGCAGTTGCCCAGGCAGCTATGGATTCCGGAGTTGCCAGAAAACCAATCACCGATATGAATGCCTATATCCTGGAGCTTCAAAAACGGATGGGCCTTGATAACAAACTGATCAGGTTTATTACGGACCGGGCACAAAGTGATCCTAAAAAAGTGGTATTCGGACAGGCTGATAACCTTAAAGTGTTAAAAGCCGTTCAAGCTGTTAAGCATGATGGAATTGCTAAGCCGATCTTGCTGGGGAATATTTCGAAAATCAGGAAAATCATCAGCGAGATGGATTTGGATCTGGCAGATATCCAGATTATTGATCCAAGATCAGATGAAGAAACGGACCGCGTTGAAATGTTTGCCGAGGAATTTGTCCGCAACCGCAAGCGCAAGGGTATCACCTTTGATGAAGCCCGTGAATTGATGCAAAACCAATCCTATTTTGGTTCCATGATGGTTAATCTGGGCATTGCAGATGCATTTTTATCAGGTACCAGTTCAAAATATGCCTATACCATCAAACCAGCTATCGAAGTTGTTGGTATCAGGCCGGTAATGGATCACATTGCCGGGATGTATATTTTGATGACGAAAAAGGGACCATTCTTTTTTGCCGATACTACTGTCAATAAAGAGCCTGATGCGCAGGCACTTGTAGATACTACGCTGCTTGCTGCCGAGCAAATCCGGAAATTCAACGTGGAACCGAAAATTGCTTTGGTTTCCTATTCCAATTTTGGTACCCAGCGAAAGGGTTCTCCAGCCACCGTGGCGGCAGCCGTTAAAATTTTACATGAAAAATATCCTGATCTGATTGTTGATGGGGAAATGCAGGCAAACTTTGCCCTCAATAAAGAAATCAGAATGAAAAAGTTCCCTTTCTCGAAATTAGCTGGTCATGATGTTAATACCCTGATCTTCCCGAATTTGGACTCTGGAAATATCGCATACAAAATGATGCAGGAGATTGGTGGCGCCGAAGTGATCGGACCAATTGTAATGGGAATGAACAAGCCGGTACATATCCTTCAAATGGAGAGTAACGTTCGGGAAATCATTTACCTGACCGCTATTGCTGTTGTTGATGCCCAGTGCAGCGGTGATCCGAAATGCTCGAGTAAATTTGCCTATATGATAAAGTAATGGCTGAAGTGCTGGAATTTACATCCAGCGTTTGCGCCGGAAAAACAGATAGGATCCAAAACCGATCAGAGCAATAACTCCCAGGAGGATAAAGTATCCGTATTTCCAGTCCAGCTCCGGCATGTTTTTAAAATTCATGCCGTAGATTCCGGCTATGAAAGTTATCGGAATAAAAATAAAGGAAACAACCGTGAGGAGCTGAATTACCTTGTTCATGCCGATATTCAGTTGCGTGAGATATAGTTCGCGAATGGAAGCAAGATTATCGCGAATTTGATCCAATTGGCTGATTATCTGATTTATATGATCGAGTATGTCCTGAAAATATGGACGATCATCGGAACTGATTAGAGGGTCAAGGTCTTTTAAAAGTTTGTTGATCCCATCCCTTACCGGAAGCACCTGATGGCGGAAGTATATTTGGAATTTCCTGATTTGATGAATGGTTGGTGTTGGATCGTACTCTGGTTTTCCTTCCATGCTTAATTCCAGATCTTCAATCTGAATCTCCAGGTTTTCACAGGTTTCAAGGTACCCGTCCACCAATAGATCGAGCAAAGTATACAGAGTGAAATCGGCACCGTGTGTTCTGATCTTTGAACCAGAAACTTCGAGCAGGCCATAAACCGGCTGAAGTAGATCAGTTTTTTTTTCGGCAAAAGATACCACGGTATCCGGCTCCAATATCAGGCTGATTTGCTCAGTTGACCAGGAAAGTTCCCTGGAATTCCATTTAATGTTTTTAAGAATGAAAAAGGCCCATTTTTCACCAGTGTCTGTTTTGGCATTTTGATCAGTATTTAGTATGTCCTCCAAAATCAGTGCATTAACATGCAATCTACTGAAAACAGGTTCTAATACCTGGTTTTCCGACAAGCCGGTTATCTCCATCCAGGTTGTTACCGGCTGATCTTTCTGAATCGAGGAAATATCGGAGCCGAAAGTTTTATCCTTGAGCCAGAAATCGGAATTATATCGGTGACAAACCAATCCTTTTTCACCCGGGAATATGGAACCTATATGAACAAGTGAACCGGGAGGAAGTCCTTTTTTTTTCGACCGTCGGGTCAACGAATCCCTGGAGTTTTTCATGTTTTTATGGTCTGATTAACAGATGATTTCTGATGTTTCTGATGTTTTAAAGAGGGAGCCGCAGTCATTAGGCTGAAAATACCTGTACCCTCACTGATTTAAAGGATGGGGTTCCGCAGTGACTGACCGAATTGATAGAAAGCAGCGCATTTGCTTCGGGAAAATAGGCTGCTACGCATCCTTGCCTGATCGGGTAGGGTAAAGCGTAATAGCCATCCAATCTTCTTTCCTTATTGTCGTAATTGCTTGAAATACTGACGATTTGTTCAGCGAGGATTTTTCGGGAATCCATATCCTCCCGATTCATGAAAAGTACCCTTCGTTCATTATTGATACCACGGTAACGGTCATTCAGTCCGAAAATGGAGGTGTTAAACTGGTCATGGCTTCGAATAGTCATCAGCATAAGTTCCCCGGATAAAGGGACTTCCATTTCTAGGGGCTCATTGCTGAAATATGCTTTTGAATCGGAGGTTGGGAATATCCTGTTTCTTAGGGGATTATCCAGATAAAAATCTGTTCCGGATTTAGATTCGCTGGTTATTTTGCCAAAAGATGGTATCGTGGATGAAATGGCTGCCCTGATATGACTGTTATCGGAGGCAAAGTGTTGCCAGTCAATGCTATGATTATTTTCTAAAACAATACGGGCCAAACCGGCGATGATAGAAACTTCGCTTTTTAGGTTGGTGGAAGATGGTGAAAGACATCCAATTGAGCGGGCGATTTTACCCATGGCATCTTCAACTGTTATCGACTGTTTTGAACCCATCGCCATATCCTCTTCTGATCGGGTGAGGCAGGGCAGGATGAGCGCCTTTTTGCCGGTTAGCAGGTGGCTGCGGTTCAAATGGGTGGAAATGTTCACCGTAAGCCGGAGGTTTCGCAAGGCTTGTTCAGTGTAAGCGGTATCAGGGACTGCCTGGGCAAGGTTTCCACCCAGAGAAAACAAAATTTTTGCTTTCCCTTCAGCAATCGATTTGATGGCCGGAATCACGCTCATACCGGGAGTTTTTGGTATCGAAATTGAAAAATACCGCTCCAAAGATTCGAGAAAACTTAAGGACATATTTTCACCAACCCCCACCGAACGGATTCCCTGAATATTACTATGACCCCGGATTGGATAAACACCAGCTCCGGGTTTACCGATATTTCCGCGCAAAAGCATCAGGTTTACAATTTCCCTGATCGTGCCTACCGAGTTCAAATGGTGGGCTATTCCGAGGCACCATGCAGCAATAACCTGATTTGATTTATAATAGATGCTGGCCGCTTCTCTTATGCTATCCTCATCAACCCCACTGGATTCAACCAATTGGAGCCAGCTGGAATTAAGAACAGTTTGTTTATACTGCTCAAATCCATTTGTATACCTTTGGATAAAATCATGGTCCAATATCCCCCCCTCACTAATTTCGGCTTCCAGCACGGCTTTCACAATCCCGCGAACCAAGGCCCAATCACCATTAATCCGCGGTTGAAGATACAGACTGGTCAACTTCGTTTTTCTTCCAAACCAGGACCCGGCCGACTGAGGATCGGCAAACCCCATTAAACTGGCTTCGGTCATTGGGTTGACTGCAACAATCCGGCAACCATTCCGCGAGGCTTCTTCCAAAGATTTCAGCATCCTTGGGTGGTTCGATCCCGGGTTGTGACCCAATATAAATATGGCATCAGCTTTCGGAATATCATCAAGCTTAACGCTGCTCTTGCCAAATCCCAGACTCATGGTCAGCGCTTTTCCGGATGATTCATGACAAAGATTGGCACTGCTGGGAAGGTTGTTCGTTCCATAGGTTCTGGCAAACAGTTGATATAAATATGCAGCTTCGTTTGAGGTACGTCCCGATGCATAAAAAACAGCCTCATCCGGATGATTCAGCGATTTCATTTCACGGGCAACAACCTCGAATGCCTGATCCCAGGTAATTTCGCGGTAATGCGTCGAATTTTCATCCAGAAACATCGGGTGGGTAATGCGCCCCTGCTGACCGAGCCAGTAATCGGATGTCAGTAAAAGGTTACTGATCGGCCAATTATTGAAAAACTCAGGAGTAGCACGTTTGGATGTTGCTTCGGCACTTACGTTTTTTGCACCACTTTCACAAAACTCGAAATGCGACCGGCTTTTATCCGGATTGGGCCAGGCGCATCCTGAACAGGCAAACCCATTTTCCTGGTTAAGATTGGCAATAATTTTCCGACCCCTAAGAATTCCAGCCTCTTTATAAAGGTAGCTAAGTGATGATAATACCGAATCCATGCCCCCGGCGAATGATTTGGGTTCATCATGATTCAGTCCGATGATTACTGCCGCATCCTGATCCAGATCCGCATTTTCTAACGATTTGATGGAATGGATAATTTCCCTGCCCAGCGATTCCATTCCGGCCAGCCAGGTAATCTTATCCTGATGCAAACGGACTTCATCGGGCTTGAATAGAAATTTTGTTAATCCGCTGCCAACCATCAGGCTGATCAGGGCAGGCATCTGAAAATCCGGAACTTCATCATGAAGAACCGTTTCTCTGATTTTCTTATGAACATCAATCACCATTGGTAAATCAGGGATGGACAGTTCCTGATTCTGTGATCTGAAAATGAGATCATTTTTTTTACGGACCAATAGCTCCCGATTGTACAGAGAATCAAACACTAGTCTTTTCAAAGTAGAACCATGTGCCGCAACCATTGCCATTGCTTTGCCAAGTGAAATCGGGCCATCGTAAAATCTCAAACACCATAATACCTCATCAATAGCGGTGTCCCCTGTTTCCTCACTGTTTATTACGGTCAAATGTTGCCAATCGTCGTTGATTAACCCCCTGAAAGAAGCATCGAACAGTAGTGCCCCTGCCAAAGTGAGGTCAAAAACCTGATTTGCTATAGGATAAGGGCGCCCGGTAACAGGATCGACGGTAAGGAGAATGAGTTGATCGGAATAGGTAAGCATTTTTTTTAGGTGAATCGTGAAGTGTAAACCGGAAGAAAGGTAGATTTTTCAACAACCTGGTTTCGCACAAATATAAAAAAAACCGTGAAACGTTAATCGTGATGCGTGAAGCTGGAGAGGGCCTGTGCGGTTATATAAAAGCCTGGTCATTCATAGATAAAAGGAGAATTTTTATAACTTCGTTCGTATCAAATTTTCAGCGATATGAAAAAAAATTCCTGTCTTTTTCGAAGTTTTTTGGTTATAACCCTGGCGTTTCTGCAGATGAATCTGATTGCACAAAATGCTATCAGTCAGCATGATTTTAACTCATATTACAGCGGGAAGAACCTTGACTATGTTGCATTTCCAATAGGGGGAATTGGTGCCGGTATGGTATGTTTAGATGGAACAGGTGCCTGGTCAAACCTGTCGGTCGATAACCGGCCTGATGTATTCAATGAACCATTTGCTTTTGCCGCCATTTCCGTACCCGGAATTCCAAATGGTGCAAAAGTTTTACAAGGACAGGTGCCAACCTGGAAAATATTTGGACGTCCGGGAACTGCCAATGGAGGCGGTGAATATTATTACGGGTTGCCCAGATTTGAAAATTG
>CAIXKO010000070.1 GCA_903919925.1 uncultured Bacteroidota bacterium
GAACAGGTTGTTCCGGCATCAGTGGTTTTAGGTGCTGCCCATCCGGAAGATGAGAGAATTAAGATTTCTCCAAGAGCAAGAAACAAGGCAAATGAATTGGGAATCGATTACAAAGGATTAGCAGGAACAGGTGCTGAAGGGAGGATTATTGAGGCAGATATCTTAAACACTGCAAAATCCGCTGCATTCACCACTCCGCTAGCCAGGGTAATTGCCAGCGAATCGGGTAAAGCAATGCCAACGCAGGGTACAGGTATTGGAAACCGGGTAAGCTCATTTGATCTGCTCACCACATCGCAAATTACGGGAGAGGATTTTGAAATCAGGAAGCTTTCCAATATGAGAAAGATTATTGCTTCCAAGATGCACGAATCTCTCCGGAACTCGGCCCAACTAACTCACCATACCAGTGCGGATGCCAGGCGATTACTGGAATTACGCAAGAAAGCCAAAGATGCATTTGAAAAGGGAAACTCGGAAAATATCACCATCAACGATATGGTATGTTATGCCGCCATACGGGCATTGAAGAAGCATCCCATGGTGAATTGTCATTTTTTGGGCGATTCTATACGCTTGTTCAGCAAAGTTCATCTGGGGTTAGCGGTAGATACTGAAAGGGGACTAATGGTTCCAACCGTAAAAAACGCCAGTGACCTATCGATACAAGGCCTGGCCTCCCAGTTAAAATCAGTTGCCAACAGTTGCAAAAAGGGAAATATAAATCCGGAATTGCTCGCCAGCGAATCAGCAACATTCTCCGTTTCAAACCTGGGCTCTTATGGAGTTGAGTTATTCACCCCAGTGATTAATTTACCGCAAGTTGCTATTCTTGGGGTTAATACAATTATCAGCAGACCAGCGGAGCTCGGCAATGGGGTATTCGCATTTGTTCCATATATTGGGTTATCGCTGACTTATGATCATCGTGCCCTTGATGGAGCCCCTGCATCCGCATTTTTACGGGAAATCCGTCTGGAGATTGAAAACCTCGATTTTGCCATTTAACCAATCTAAATACTGATCAGATATGTATGATGTTGGGATCATCGGAGGCGGACCAGCTGGCTATGTAGCCGCTGAGCGGGCCGGACAAAAGGGCTTGTCTGTGGTATTGTTTGACAAGAAAAAACTTGGAGGTGTATGTCTGAATGAAGGTTGCATACCGACGAAAACCCTCTTGTATTCCGCCAAATTGTATGACAATGCCAAAGATGGCAGCAAATATGGAATCCATTGCAGCGAAGTGACTTTCGATTTTGCAAAAATCATGCAGCGAAAGAACAAGGTTGTAGCCAAACTCGTTGCTGGTATTGGAGCTGCCATGAAGAAAGGGAACATTGAAGTAGTCTATGCTCATGCTGAAATTGCTGAACGGGCAAGTGATCATATCATAATAAAAGCTCAGGACACTCTTTATAATTGCCGGAATATATTGTTGGCAACTGGCTCTGAAGCCATGATTCCGCCCATCAAAGGGTTGGTGAGGGAAGAGATACTCACCAACCGCGAAATTCTGGAAATCGATCATGTACCTCAATCATTGACAATTATTGGCGGGGGTGTGATTGGAATGGAATTCGCCAGCTTTTTCAATAGCCTTGGCTGTAAAGTATCGGTTATTGAGATGCTTGATGAGATACTTGGACCTACTGACCGCGAACTGAGCTCCATGCTCAGGCAGGATTTCACAAAAAAAGGAGTTGCATTTTATCTGAGCTCCAAAGTTGTTGAAATAAAAGGGAAGGAAGTTTTTTTCGAAAAAGATGGAAAAACCGATAGTCTAACCAGTGAAGAAATTTTGATCAGTGTTGGCAGGAAACCCATCGTTCAAGGACTAAATCTGGAAGCATCAGGCGTGGAAGTAGTGCGTGGGGGAGTTAAGATCGACGACCGTTGCCGCACAAACATCCCCAATATATATGCTGCCGGCGACATTACCGGGTTTTCGCTGCTCGCGCATACCGCCAGCCGGGAAGGGGAAGTGGCAATCAATAATATCAGTGGAGTTCGGGACCGGATGCGCTATCATGCTATTCCCTCGATTGTATATACGAATCCCGAAATCGCTTGCGTTGGTCTGACGGAAGAGGAAGCCAGATCAAAGAAAATCGAATATAATGTCCGCACCTTACCCATGTCGTTTGCCGGGAGGTTTGTAGTGGAAAATGAAGGCAAAAACGGAATGGTAAAAATTCTTACCGGAAAAAAATTCAATGAAATCCTGGGCGTCCATATGATCGGGAACCCGGCATCGGAAATGATTTTCGGCGCTGCTATCATGATTGAGATGCAGATGCGGCTGACGGATGTGGAGCAGATAGTTTTCCCCCACCCAACCGTTTCCGAAATTCTAAAAGAAACGATTTTTGCTTTTCATGAATAAATAATCAGAATATCATATTAAAACATAACTCAAATGCCAAGAATTCTAAACATCGATCCAGCAAAGGTTAGAAAACCCGGACAGATTAGTTTTGGTAATATCCCAGTAAATCAATACAGCAGAACGATTAACGAGGAGAAGAAGTCTTTTTCAAACGATGATTTCATCAGAATCTACCGCGATATGGTCATCATACGCGAGTTTGAAGTGATGCTCAACAAGATTAAAACCACCAATGAGTATTTTGGAATCAAGTATAACCACCCTGGCCCGGCTCACCTCTCCATCGGACAAGAGGCTTCGGCGGTAGGAATGGCCTACAACCTGACTATTGAAGATTATATCTTCGGATCGCACCGGAGTCATGGAGAGATCCTGGCAAAAGGACTCTCAGCTGTACATCAGCTGGACGATACGAATCTGATGAGCGTTATGAAGAACTTTTTTGGTGGCAGCACGCTAAAAGTGGTCGAAAACGGACATCAGGGAACCGTTAAAGAACTTGGTGTTAAGTTCCTTTTGTATGGCACTCTGGCCGAGATTTTTGCCCGTGAGAATGGGTTTAACAAAGGATTAGGTGGTTCGATGCATGCTTTTTTTACTCCATTCGGAGTATTCCCGAACAATGCAATTGTTGGAGGTTCGGGCGATATATCGGTTGGAGCGGCATTATACAAGAAAGTCAACCGAAAAAAAGGAATTATAGTTTGCAACATCGGGGATGCCTCCATGGGATGCGGTCCGGTTTGGGAAGGCATTAGTTTTGCCACGATGGACCAATTCCGTTCCCTCTGGCAGGGTGAGTTTAAGGGTGGATTGCCCATTTTATTCAATTTCATGAACAACCAATACGGGATGGGCGGACAAACCTGCGGGGAAACCATGGGTTATGATATTCTTGCCCGGATAGGTGCGGGAGTGAATCCCGAGATGATGCATGCTGAGCGTGTTGACGGGTATAATCCTTTGGCGGTAATCGATGCATTTAAGAGAAAAAAACAAATACTCGAAGATCGGAAAGGTCCGGTTTTACTAGACACATTAACCTATCGGATCAGTGGTCATTCGCCTTCCGATGCTTCATCCTACCGGTCCAAAGAGGAAGTTGAGGCCTGGGAAAGGGCAGATTCAATTGTAGCTTTCGGCCAGGAATTAACTGAAGCCGGAGTAGCTACCCGGGAGCATCTCGAGCTCATCACTGCAGGCATCATTTCAGAGATTAAACAAACTCTTTCCCTGACTATTGATGAAAAGGTTTCACCTCTTCTTAACCTGGTTAAATATCCGGAAACCATTAGTGAGATGATGTTTTCCAACCAATCGGTTGACCGGATGGAAGAAGGCCCTTGCGAAGTGTTGATGCCGATGGATGAAAACCCAAGAGTCAAGCAGATCAAAACCAAGGAACGTTTTCATATCGGGAAGGATGGTAAATCTGTATCAAAGATCAAGCAGTATCAATTGCGTGATGGGATTTTTGAGGCTATCATTGATCGGTTTTACAAAGATCCGACCCTGGTTGCATACGGAGAAGAGAATCGTGATTGGGGTGGCGCTTTCGCAGTTTACAAGGGCCTTACAGAAGCATTACCATACAACCGTCTTTTTAATTCCCCGATATCGGAAGGAGCAATTGTGGGTACCGCGGTGGGTTATGGAATGTGCGGTGGCCGGGCGCTGGTTGAAATCATGTATTGTGATTTTTTAGGGAGATGCGGCGATGAGGTATTTAATCAATTGCCCAAATGGCAGGCTATGAGTGGAAATGTAATAAAAATGCCAGTGGTGGTAAGGGTTTCCGTTGGATCGAAATATGGAGCCCAGCACTCACAGGATTGGTCGGCCCTGGTTGGCCACATTCCTGGATTAAAAGTGGTTTTTCCTGCCACTCCTTACGATGCTAAAGGCTTGATGAACGCCGCTCTCCAGGGCACGGACCCGGTGATTTTCTTCGAAAGTCAGCGGATTTATGAAATCGGTGAGATGTTCCATGAAGGCGGTGTGCCGGAAGGTTATTACGAAATAAAAATCGGGGAACCAGATATTAAACGCAACGGGAAGGACCTGACGATTCTGAGTATCGGTTCAACACTTTACACAGCAATAAAGGCGGCAGATATCTTGAAAGAGAAATACAACCTGGAGGCTGAAATCATCGATGCCAGAAGTTTATCGCCTTTTAATTATGAACTGGTTATTGAATCGGTCAAGAAAACCGGCAAGATTGTACTGACCAGCGATGCCTCCACGCGCGGTTCGTTCCTCAAGGAAATGGCTCAAACAATAACGGAACTCGCTTTCGATTACCTCGATGCCCCTCCGGTTGTGGTAGGCTCACGAAACTGGATTGTACCTGCTTATGAATTGGAAAACTATTTCTTCCCTCAGCCAGATTGGTTGCTTGATGCCATACACGAACGGATAATTCCATTGAAAGGCTATCAGGTCACCGGTAATATTACGCCAAATGAACAGATAAGAAGAAATAAATCAGGAGTTTAAAACCATGGAAAACTTTCTAAAAAACTTTCCTAATGTGGAGAAACTCTTAAAATCAGAGGTTCCTGCCGGGTTAGTTTATGCAGTTAACGGACACATTCATACTCCGTATTCGTTCAGTGCTTTTTCCAGTGTCAATCCGATTTTTGAAATGGCGGTAAAGGAAGATGTTAAAGTTCTTGGCATCAACGATTTTTACACCACCGGCGGATATCTTGAGTTTCACGATAATGCACTGGAGAATTGGGTGTTTCCACTTTTCAATATTGAATTCATTGCCCTGGATCGGGAGCTCCAGAAAAAGGGAGTAAGGGTTAATGATCCAAATAATCCGGGGCGCACCTATTTTAGTGGAAAGGGGTTGGATTTCCCTGAAAGCCTGGATCAGGAACATGCTGCCATTGTGAATGCGGTTAAAGCAGAAAGCCTCCGGCAAGTGGAAACGATGGTTAATAAAACCAATGTGATTCTGGCCGATCTTAAGGCTGATATTCAGATTGAATACCAGGATATCCGGAAAAAATACGCACGTGATCTCGTCCGAGAGCGCCATATTGCTAAAGCACTTAGGATCTGCATATTTGAAAAATATCCCACTACTGAAGAGAGGAAAGCATTTTTCACGTCCCTTTATGATGGAAAAGAGCCCAAGGCTGATCTGGAAAGTAATTCTGCTGTTGAAATTGAGATCAGAAACAATCTGCTGAAAGCCGGGGGAAAAGCTTTTGTGGAAGAAGATGAAAAAGCATTTCTCCAGGTTGAAGCGGTGATTGATATTATAACCAATGCGGGAGGAATCCCTTGTTACCCGGTGCTGCTCGATGATCCAAAAGGAAACATCACCGATTATGAGGCAGATAAAGAAGCTCTTTATCGCGGGCTATCTCAGAAGGGAATATTCTGCATCGAACTAATACCCGGCAGAAATGATGCTCGTATACTGGAAGATTTCGTAAAATTCTTTCATTCAAAGGGATTTATCATATTGTTTGGAACCGAGCATAACACACCGGATATGATACCGCTAACCGTATCGTGCCGGCATCAGACTCCATTAACTGACGAATTAAAGATGATTGGATTTGATGGGGCCTGTTTGATTGCGGCCCATCAGTACCTCCGTGCACAAGGCGCCACTAGTGAAATCATGCATTGGAATACTCTTGACGCTGTTCAGAAAAACAATTTAATATCTTTGGGAAAAGCGGTTGTTTACCATTTTATCAATCAATAACCTATGGAAAAGTCACTGGTCGATTTGCTCGAAATTTCTCACTACTATGGCAATAACAATGAGTTTGTTATTGGCGGTGGGGGCAACACATCATGGAAAGATGATGATTATCTGTATGTAAAAGCCAGTGGCACCAGGTTAGGCAGCCTTACGGAACAAGGGCTGAACAAGCTCGACCGGCATGCTCTGAACGAAATGCTTTCCAAATCATTTCCTGACGAGGTAGTCAAGCGTGACCAAATGATTTTGGAAGGGTTGATGAAAAGTTGTGTGGATAATAAACTAAATCTCCGGCCTTCAGTTGAAACCCCTCTGCATCACCTGATCCGCTACAAGTACGTGATTCACACCCACCCTACACGGATCAATGCACTGCTCTGCAGCCAGGGCTGCAAGGACATAATAAGGAAAATTTTCCCGGAAGATGTCCTTTTTGTTGAATATACTGATCCCGGATATGTATTATTCAAGAAGCTCGAAACTGAAATTGAAGCTTATCGTCTTAAATACGACAAGGACCCTTCGATCATACTGGTTCAGAATCATGGTGCATTTATCAGTGCCGATACAGTTGAGGAAATCCGGCAACTCTATGATTACACGCTGAATATCGTTAACAGTAACAACCAAGTTTCCCTGGATATCATTAAGGAACCCGTTAGCGGGAAGGCAACTGA
>CAIXKO010000071.1 GCA_903919925.1 uncultured Bacteroidota bacterium
CGTCAGGTTCCAGCAATCTTTAAAAAAAGCTTTTCGTATAAATCTCCCGTCCCACGCCGGATTGCTCCCATCCCAGTTTTCCAGAAATGCATCGTTATAGCTGTTCAGGTAACGAGCGGGATACGGAATGGAAAGAGTGGCGGTATGAAACCATTTTCCGGTGGAGAGATCCTGAATAAATGTGCCGATACACAAACTTCCATGCGATTTCCAGGCACGGTTAACGAGATTATACCAGGTATCCATTTTCCAATCATACGGATGGATCGTTTTCCAGCCGTCACCCTCGCCCCCAAACCGGCTCTTAATTGTTTTCGGATCGCTGTAATCGACTTTTGAAAATATTCCGGCAGCTGTATTCTGATCCCATAAAGAGGAAATCAGGATATTGGATTTCCCGTATCGGGTATCGGGTGTTTGCTGAAGTCCCGCATACCCGCTGGTAAACCAGTTAATCTCAAAATAAGAGGCATAAGCCGATTGCACGATTTTTATCTTCTGCATTTTAAGTACCGCATCCGATGAGCCAAAATAGTAGGAGAGATGCATCGATGGTGCGGCATTCTCTTGTGCCAAAGCAGTATATGGCTCAATAACAAGCAAAAATAAAAGGGAAAAAAGTAATTTGATAATTCTCATAATAGTTTGATATCACTGGCCTAAAGGTATGGATTGTTTGCTAATACTGCGGATACAGGTTCCCGGTATAGCCAATCCTCCTCTGCGGCCCTCTACCGCATTCTTTGCGTTCTATGCGGTAAAATCTTATTTACCCGGAATAGCCACAAAATATTATGATGAACCAAATTCTTTACATTCCCCAACAATATTATATTGTTTTTCGACAAGAGGTTTTTAAAGAATTGTTTTCAGGATGGAATACCTACATTTACCGTGCAGCTCCCGGCAAGCAGCTTAATAGTATTAATCTAAGCGTGCCAGCAGCTGAGTAATTTGTTGCCCTGTTAATATGCGATATGCCGCTACAATTTTTTTGATCACAGTTAACATGAGCCTTTTATACGCTCAGAATACTGAAACTATTGTGTTGCGTTATGCCGCATCAAAGTATGATACAATTGTTTACAAACGGGTGATTGAGCTCAACAGGAACACCAATTTGTACCATGTCAGGGACTATTTTGAAAATGGGCAAATTCAAATGGACGCTTTTTATAGTTCCCTGGATAAGCAAATAAAAGAGGAACCTCAATGTAATTACCTTACTAACACCAAAGAAGGTGAATATAAACAATGGTACCGGGATGGACAAGTTGAATTTGTTGGCCATTATATAGGGGGGGTGAAAAATGGATCCACCTCGTCCTGGTATAAGAACGGGCAAAAGGAGTCGGATGAGAATTGGTTAAACGGACAGTTAAATGGTAAAGTTAAATATTGGACAGAACAAGGTGATTTACAGTACGATTTAACTTTCTACCACGGGCAGAATCAAAATCCTGCGGAGGTAAAATATAATTATTTAGCCTATTTGCCGAAGGACTATAATACAGATACTTTAAAAACCTGGCCTTTGATTATTTATTTACACGGAGGTTCGGGCCGTGGAACGGATTTGAAAAAGTTGTATAGTAATGGAATTCCTGACCAGATATATCGGGGCAGGGAGTTTCCGTTTATTGTCATTTCTCCGCAATGTCCGCTGAATATCAGATGGTCAACTGATAATTGGTTTGAATATCTTTATGATGAAGTGACAGCCAAATACCGGATTGATACAAGCAGAGTTTATCTCACCGGGTTTAGCCTGGGAGGATCAGGCACCTGGTATATTGCAGCAAAGTACCCGGATAAATTTGCCGCAATAGCTCCCATGAGCGGATTTACCAGCCACATGGATTACATAGATAACCATCTTGATCGGCTCATTGATATGCCAATTTGGGCTTTTCACGGTAAAATCGATCGTGTGGTAGCCTTTGAAGAAACGGAAAGAATAATAAAGAAACTGCAAGGGAAAAATAAGAATTTGAAATTTTCGGCTAAATCTGATGAAGGACATGGATATAATTGGTTAGTGTACCCGGGTCAGGAATTATATGATTGGTTTTTAAAGTATGACAAGAGATTTAAGAGATAAATTTTTTTTCTTTTCAGGAATTCTGATATTATTTTCTGAAATAATTTATTTTTGCATTTATTGAGTATTTAATTAATTGTTTAAATAAAATGGAATTTTTACCAGTTTCGATCGATCAGTATGTCGAAAAGCATCTGAGGATTAACCCCACGGTAAATGTATCTGAATTGCGGAAAGGTCAAAAAATCATGAAAAAAACAACTTTAACCCTCCCCCTGCTTCTGTTTATCCTTGTTTCATTCAACACCACTGCATTAGCTCAAAAAGCCAGGTCCGAAGCTCTCAAAAGCTGGCGCGATGCACGTTTCGGCATGTTTATCCATTGGGGCCCTGTGAGCATTACGGAGAAGGAAATTAGCTGGTCGCGCGCAAATACCAATTTAAAATGCCCGAATACCGGACCCACACCAGCTGCGGTGTATGATAATCTGTATAAGCAGTTTAATCCTGTAAATTTCAATGCAAAAGAGTGGGTGGCCACCGCAAAGGCTTCGGGTATGAAGTACATGATTTTTACCGCTAAACATTGCGATGGGTTCCTGATGTGGGACTCAAAAGTGGATGATTATAATATCATGCATACCCCGTTCAAACGCGATGTTTGTGCTGAGCTGGCTAAGGCTGCGCACGAAGCAGGTATGAAGTTCGGATGGTATTTCTCCCCGATGGATTGGCGCGATCCCGATTGCCGGAATGAAAAGAATGCAGAATTTGTAAAGCGGATGCAGGCGGAAATAACTGAATTACTGACCAATTACGGCAAAATCGATATCCTCTGGTTCGATACCGATGGTAGCTCAGCTCCCTGGGACGCGGAAAACACCTATAAACTCGTTCGCAAATTGCAACCTGATATTGTGATCAATGAACGGCTTGATATCGGTGATCAGGGTGGGTGGAACGAGGGAGTAATAGGCCCCAACGCTGATTTTCATACACCGGAGCAAACGGTGGGCAAATTCGATCAACGCCCATGGGAATCCTGCATGACAGTATCTAAGAAGAGTCAATGGTCGTGGGGAGGCCACTCCGACGGCGTGAAAACCGTTGGCGAGTGCCTCGGAATGCTTATCCGTTGTGCCGGTTGTGATGGCAATATGCTCTTTAACGTGGGCCCGATGCCAAACGGTGAAATCGCCCCCGAGCAGGTGGCGGTGATCAGGGAAATGGGCGGTTGGCTGGCAAAAAATGGCAAAACAATTTATGGAACCCGCGGCGGCCCATGGATGCCCGGAAAACCTGGCGTTTCCACCAGCCGTGGAAATATGGTTTATCTCCATATTCTTAGCCGGCCGGGCGATACACTGTTATTACCTGCCATTCCCGCTAAAATTGTTGGAGCCACCCTGCTTGCAGGCGGGAAGGTAAGTTTTAACCAAAATGAAAAAACTATTTCCATTGTTCTTCCGCCTGTAGGAACCGAACCCGGAACCCAGATCATCGCACTGGAACTCAACCGCCCGGCCAGCGAAATCCCGCCTCTCAAAATGAGCTTTCCCTCCCAATCGCTTACTACCGGCAAAAAGACCACCGCATCAAATGTATATCAGGGTTTGGCAACTTATGCCGCCGGCAAGGCATGCGATGACGATGAAACAACCCGCTGGGCCACCGATGGAGGAATTAAATCAGCCTGGCTGGAAGTTGATCTCGGAACTCCGGAATCAGTGGGCGGTGCCGTTATAAAACAAGCTTTCCCTGAACTTCAGCGCATTCGACGGTTCTCCATTGAATACTGGCAAAATAACCAATGGAAATCTTGCTATACCGGCGAGAATCCGGGCGAATTGTTCGATAAAACGTTCCCACTCGTTACCGCACAAAGGTTTCGCCTCAATATCACCGATGCCGCCGATGGTCCAACAATTTGGGAGTTTCAGTTAACTGGGAACAAATCGCGATAAATCCAGAACAAATACCAGGCTATGCTGCCCGTTATTTGGTGTCGTTTACCTTACCGGGGATGAACTATTGAGTATATTTATTGTTTAAAGTATGACTTGTTTATTGGTAGTTTATTAGTAATACGTATGTTACATAGGTTGACCCCAAAAAGGTGTTGCCCGGAATATGGTTACCTGAAGATGACCTTGCCTTCGATTCAATTGTCGTGGTTAACAATAGCCTCGCTCCTGCTTATCACCCTGAGCTTTTCAGGCTGCAAAAAACCGGGAAAGCCGGTAGCAAGCTTCTACTATTGGAAAACAACTTTTGATATTTCAGAAAAAGAAAAAGACGCCATAAAAGATAATAATTTGTCTGAAATATATGTGCGCTATTTCGATATCATTTTAAAAGATAAGGACCCGGTTCCTTTATCGCCGATCCATTTTAAAAATATCCCGGAAATAAATATAATTCCGGTTATCTTTATTAAAAATGATGTTTTTCTTCAATCCTCCACCGACCTTAATATTCTGGCCGGCAAAACATGGAAATTAATCGGGGAAATCAGTAACCATAATAATATCAGATACAACGAAATTCAATTAGACTGCGACTGGTCAATAAAAAGCAGAGAAAGATATTTTCAGTTCATCGGTCTGTTAAATGCGAAAAGCTCAAAAAAAATATCAGCTACCATCCGGTTGCATCAGATAAAATATTACCGCGATACCGGTGTTCCACCGGTGGATAAAGGAGTTCTGATGTATTACAATATGGGCAGAATTGCTCCGGATACTCTCAATTCGGTTTATGACAGATCAATAGCCCTCAATTATGTTAAAAGCTTGAATCAGTATCCACTTTCATTGAATATTGCACTTCCCATTTTTTCATGGGCGGTACAAATAAGAGATAACAAGGTGATTGATTTAGTTAATAAAGTAGATAAAAACAGTTTTATTTCGGATTCCACTTTTTCATTTAATGGGGTCAATATATTTATTGTAAAAGAAAATATTTTAAAATCAGGCTATTTCTTCAAAAAAGGAGACAAAATAAAAATTGAATCCGTATCGGATGACGACCTTAAACAAATGTGCCACGATTTAAGAAAGAACGTTTCTTCAACGCCCGAAAAAATTATCTTTTATGACCTGGACGCATTTAACCTTGAAAATTACAACCATGGAAAAAATTTCTTTCAAAAAATTTGCAATCTTTTTTAGCCTTGCATCAATCCTGATATACGGAGTTGTTTTGGCTTGTGCCGATTTCTTCATGGACGATAAATATGGATCCAATTTCGCTCCTGAAATTGCGGTTACTGATGATTCGTATAAACCGCTGTTCCTATCGTCAGAGGTGTTTTACGGTATCAGGTTTGATCAAAATTACGTATCCCGTTTCAATGATAATATCGTAAAGGATTGGTCAGATTATCTGTCCGGGAAAATCAATGATACGGATTTGTCATACCTTTTACTCGATACTGCATCAAAGGAGGATATAAAACAATTACATAAATCCATTTTATTAAAACAAGCGGTTCCCGGATGGACAAATAAAATAGATATCAGCGATGCAAAAGTCAGGCAATTCATTGTATTTATGTATTATGCAAAAGAAGTTGAAAAGAGTTCAACTCAACCGATTGACGATTGGAATTATGAACCGGTAAAGAAATTATTTGTTGATCAGATTATTATTGATCAGGTACAAAAACTATCCTCAGAAAGCCAGGACCCTTTTATTAAAAACCGATTCTGGTTTCAAACTTTAAAAGCTAAATTTTACAGTTCAAATCAACAAAGCGCCATTGATTATTTTGATAAAACAGAGTATCAGATTCCTAAGAACACCCTCTACTACCGTGCTTTATCCTATGTTGCCGGAGTATACTACAATCAAAAGAAATACGACAAATCAAACTATCTTTATGGGGTTGTATTTAATAATTGCCGTGAAATGCGAACGGTTGCTGCCCGTAATTTTCACCCCCAGGAACAAGCTGATTTTAATAACTCATTGAACATGGCTGCCGGTATTGACGAAAAAGCTGCACTTTGGGCCTTGTTCGGATTTTATGCCGATGAAAAGCAGGCAATCAGTGAGATATATCAACTGGATCCAAAGAATATCAATCTGGAATTCCTGCTGACCCGGCTGATCAATAAGGCCGAATTGAGAGTAAATTCAAATGAACTCACTGATGTATTAGTTTATAAAACCAAGGTTAAGACTGAAATCGATACAACGATTTATGATTTGGTCAATAACATTGCTAAAGAAGAAAAAACGTCGAAACCGTATTTGTGGAATATTGCTGCAGGATATCTGAATATATTATCCGGAAAGCCTCTTATCGCGGACCAACTGCTTGAAAAGGCCCAAACACAAACTCCAAAGACACTGCTTATAGTCAATCAGATCAGATTGTTAAAATTAATCAATGCGCTTTATAAAACAACCATAATGACCCCAGCCGTTGAAAATGATCTGCTTTATGAGCTGAACTGGTTATATAATGAATGTCCAAATCTGGCTGAATCTGAATTCAGGTACGATAATGCTTTTGGATGGAGTAAATTGTATATTTCCTTGTTATATAAAAAACAAAACAATCGGCTCCTGAGTGAAATATTTAATCCGGATTTGAATTTTTACAGAACAAAAAGCAACCTGGATGAAATGAAGATATTCTTAGCTAAATCGGATAAAACACCCTGGGAAAAACTGGCTCAGGGAATATATGATGTAACACTTTCGGATATTAATGAATATCAGGCTGTTTTGGTTGCTTATGATGAAAAAATTGATCAGGCTATTTCGTTTATGGAGCAATCCGGTCATGCCACAGATACTCTTTTAGCCAACCCTTTCAATGGAAAAATAAAAGACTGTCACGATTGCGAACATGCATTGCCACAGAAGGTTAAATATACAAAAATCTCATTTCTGAGAAAACTGAAGGAAATGAAAGCAAATTTGGAGAATGGGCTCGATGTATCTAATAATGCCCTGTTGATTGGCAATGCATTTTATAATATGACCTATTTTGGCAATGCCCGCGTGTTTTATTACGGGAAGATTATGGATCAATACGGAAATGAAATAGATCCGTTTTATCAACCCTTGTTACTGGATTGTGCAAAAGCAGTATCTTATTACAAAATAGCACTTAATGCAGCCACCAATCCGGAGCAAAAAGCAAAATGCTGGTATTTAATTTCCAAATGTGAGAGGAACGAATATTATAATAAGAAATTCTATCGCAAAAATAATATCAGTATAAACGATAATGTCGATTTCATTGCCTGGGAAGGTTTTACTAAACTCAAGCTCGAATATTCCAATACCCAATATTATAAAGACGTAATCAAGGAATGTGGTTATTTTAAATCCTACGCAAGCCAACTTCCATAAATGACACAATAATTCAAATTGCTGGCTCTTTGTTCTACTCTAAATGCTGTAAAATATTATTCAATTATTTTGTTTAGGACTATATTTTAAAGGTTATGACAGAAAAGCAACTCGAAGGAGATTGAGTGAATTGACCGGTTGTTTTTGTCAAATGACAAGAAAACTGCTTATCTGGAAATTCTGGAATTTAGATACCGGCAACAGAAACTATTTAAACAAACAGCTTGGGCGAGGCGCTTCTGACCAACGTAATTCACTACATTGACCTCCTGACTGAGTAAACAAAACCATCTGCCATGAAAAAGACAATTCTTTTACTTTTATCCATGCTACCCATTTTCATGCATTGCACCCGTCCCGCCGAAAACAATTCTTTAGCTCTCTCGGTGTGCGAAAGTCCATTATTAAAAGATAGTCAGATTCAGGATCAAATCTCAAAGGTCGATTTCCTGGTCATTGATACGACAGAAGCACTGCTCAGCTCTATTCGGAAGATAATTGTTGATAAAGAACTGAGCATCATTTTTCCAGGTAAAAATGAACAAGGGATTCTAATTGTCAATTCTAAAGGAAAGATGAACGGAAAGATTAATTATCTGGGGGGAGGCCCGGGTGAATACATTGATATCACTGACTTTACGTACAACTTTAAAACAAAAGAGATCATCATTTTAGACATTGTAACAAAAAGTGTTTATGCCTATGATCTTAAAGGAAAGTTCAAAGGGCAGAAGAAAATAAATATGCAGGCCACCCAATTGATAACCGACGACGAATTCTATTATTTCTATACGCACCGGCGGCCCATTGAGATTGGACAAATAACCCGGATTGTTGTGATGAATTCCGATTTTAAGGTAGTCAACTCCTATTTCCCAAATTCTGAAAGTCAGGGATCCAATGCTAATGCTGATAATGTGTTTTCCAGAAATTCTGACAATCAGATATTTTACTCAAATAGATTTGTTGATACAACCTATCTTATAACGGACAAAGCATGTAACAACTATTTGCTTTATCATGTAGCAAATGAGCTGCCCTCCAAATATTTAGCAAATCTGGTATTATACAATGCGAATTTTCGCAACTACTCTTTCATTGAAGGCGAATTTTTCATTAGCGGAGATTGGCTATGTCTGTCCACGGCACAAAAGGCTCGGCCAATTGACTATTATTGTAATCTAAAATCGCTCGCGAATTTCAGTACAGCCTGGACTCAATTATCAACAAAGATCCACCTGAAATCACCCATTTATAGTGACAAAGATTGGTTTTATTACTCTCTTTCCACTGAATGGATCGACCAAAGCAAGGAGCAATGGATTGATTTTCTGCGCAAGTTCGATCGTGAAGATCTGGTCAATTATTTTAAAGGAGAAATACTGAATTTCAACCCCGTTATTGTAAAGATAAAATTCAAAGATAAGTTGAACTCTTTTAGCCAGGATTGAGATTTGGGTTGGAAAACTAAATCAACAGGATCTGATTTGCCTTGTTAATCTAAATTTGCAATAGCCGGATCACTGAAGTTTCGGAATCCACTCAGGAATTTCTTTTGGAGCAGCTTCGTATCTATTGGCTGGTTGGTGGAATGCCCGGGTGTATTAAAATCTATGTGAAGAATGAGTCGCTGAAACAGGCAGCAGAAGTCAGGGAAACTCCGAAGTTTGCATCTCTATCGCCAAACCTACTCACCACCGTATTCTGTAGTTTTTCATTCTGGTCCCACCGGTGTGCTAAAAGAGGAGAAAGTAGTATTCTTACCCTTGTATTTTGCCGGTGCTTTTGCGCAGTACGGAATCAATCTGCTGTAGAATTTTTCTCCAGGATGCATTTCGGATTCAGGGGCGGACAGCCATCGGGCATTTTTTATTCAACCATCCACACATTGTCGCCTTAGCACATTGGCACATTGGCACATTGGCCCATTGTCACATTAGCCCATTGGCACATTTTCTACTCATTTACAAACTTAACTAATAATTTAGTTGGATATTTAAAAACTTCGCTGCACCTTTGATGAAAAAGAAATAAGATGCGCGATTTAACCAAAGCCGAAGACCAGATCATGCAGGTATTATGGATTATCCAGCCTGCTTTCGTAAAGGATATCATTGCAGAGCTTCCTGAACCGAAACCGGCGTACAGCACGGTTTCTACGATTGTAAGAATTCTTGAATCCAAGGGGTTTATCGACCATGAGGCATTCGGCCCCACCCACCGGTATTTTGCCATTATAAGCAAAGACGAGTATTCACACTTCTCCATGAAGAAGATGCTGGAGAATTATTTTGATGGCAGCCTCAAACAGATGGTATCCTTCATTTCGAAAAAGGAGAAACTTACTCTGCCGGAAATGGATGAGTTGCTTAATGCCCTGGAG
>CAIXKO010000072.1 GCA_903919925.1 uncultured Bacteroidota bacterium
GTAGTAATGTAAGTGATGCAAAAGCAACAGCTAACTATGATACTTACGGAGTGTTGTATAACTGGCCGGCGGCATTGACTGCCTGTCCGGCAGGGTGGCATTTGCCAACGGATGCGGAGTGGACGACTCTAACTGATTTTCCGGGATTGAGTGGTGGTTCGATGAAAGAAGCCGGAACCAATCACTGGAATGACCCAAACACCGGAGCTACCAATGGCAGTGGTTTGACGGCCCTTCCGGGCGGCAACCGCTACTACTACGGGGACTTCGACTACCTAGGCTTCTACGCCAACTTCTGGTCGTCCTCGGAGAACGATGCGTCGTACGCCTGGTACCGGTACCTGACCTACGACGGCGGTGGCGTGGGCCGGAACAACTTCGGCGTGGACAACGGTTTTTCAGCCCGGTGCCTCCAGAACAATTAGGCCTGTGTGTGGGCGGGTTAGTTTTATTTTTGGGGCATAGTTGCCGCCAATGAATCACATTGTGGGGGTTGAAAATTTTCAACCCCTACAAGATTCCGTTCTTCCGCAAAACGTTGGTAACCTCTTCCTCGCTTACCGCTGCCATTTTTGATAAAAATTCAATCGTACCGCCAGTCTTGTATCCATTAACAATCATGAGCTCAATTCCCTTAGACATTCCCTTAATCTCCCCTTTTATCATTCCTGCAATCTCTCCGTCACTAAAGGAGCCGGCCAGCAATGAGCGTTCGATACTGATGCTATCCCAGTATTTATCATAAACAGCAAGTTCCGATTTGGTATAGGCACTTTCCTGTAATAGATCAATGGCTTCGCGGATTTCCTGAATCTCAAAAAGCTCGGGTGAAATGGTATCGGTTTTGTTTTTTATTTCCGATAAGTACCTTAACCACAACACTTGTAATCGTTTTTCATTATAATTGGATGGTTTGAATTTGGGAATTTCCACGAAAACGAATTCCAGCCCTTCCAGCACTTTGTTGCTATCTGCCAGATGAACGATTTTGTAGTGGTGGTAAAACTCTACCATGTCGTGCTCAAACCGCTCGTTCACCAGGCTTAACGCGTAAACCGGCTGTAATTCCTGGTAATCGATCCCCCTATCCAACTGGCACACGTAAGCTTTACTGGCATTGAATAATACGCGGGATTTAAAACTATCGGTCCACAGCATTAGTAATTCCACCACAAACTGCCGGCCTTTTTCATCGATGCAGCGAACATCAACAATGGAAGATTTAAGCAGTGGCAACACAGGTGCCAGATCGGCGGGCAGGTACTCCAGATTCTTTATGGGAACCTCCAGTGGAAGCAGGGCATTCAAAAAGCTTTTGAGTAACAGCGGATGCTCTCCCAATACCTTGTGGAAAGTCAGATCGTTTTTGGGAAGGAGGTAGCGCATGCGAGTTGGTTTTGTACAATGGTAGGAAAAATTGACCGGTAGAGACGCATAATTGCGTGTCTCTTAAGAAGTGACGAGTGACATCCCGCAATGCGATGAATGAATGGTAAACAATTGCAATTAATCGTACATTTAACGATTGCGGTAAATCACTCAATCATCCTAACGCGGTATATGTTTTTTATATATCGTGTTAAAGTTCAATATCATCACCTATGAAAACTATTTTCAGTACACTGGTTTTATTGCTCCTTTTGGTGGCAATAAAGGTTAATGCTCAAACTAACAAACCAACCTGGACAGTTGATCCTACATTATTCACTTACGACGGAGAAATTGCCGGAGAGGTGTTTATCGATACCATTGCCGTGGCTGGCGGGAATGGAATTTTGGGTGCTTTTGCAGGCGATGAATGCCGGGGAGTAAAAGTGGGCGGTATCGATGGTCCATCAGGTAGTTACGTGTTTATCATGCGCTGTTACAGCAATCTGGTAACAGGTGAAACGATAACCTTTAAGTACTATGATCCGGTTACCGACAAAATATACTCTATTGATGAGAGTTATGCTTTTGAATCCAATATGACACTCGGCGATGCTGAGTTTCCGGTTTTGCTCCATGTGAACACCTACCTGCGTATATCCCGGAACCTATCATCGGGCTGGAGCTGGTTTAGTTTGAATGTGGAGAATCCGGATATGTCAATTCCCACTGTTTTAAGAAGTTTGCATGCCAAGGATGGTGATTACATCAAGAATCAAACATTATCGGCTACCTACTATAATGGAGTCGGATGGTTTGGGGAGCTCAATAACCTGGATACTAAAGAGATGTATAAGATCAAACTTGGCAATGCCGATACCTTAACTTTTACCGGGCACCCGGTTGATTCAGGAAGCTTCTCAATCAATATTAACAACGGGTGGAACTGGATCGGTTATCGGCCGCTAAATGCCAAATCAGTATCGGAAGCACTCAATTCGATGTCGCCCGTTGTCCACGATTACATAAAAAACCAGATCAAATCGAGTACTTTTTATAACAGTGTTGGGTGGTTTGGGGAGATGAATTACCTGGAGCCGCTCGATGGATATATGCTGAGAACCAGTCATACGGGAACACTGACCTTTGCATCACCATTGATTGGAACCTTTACCGATTCCAGAGACGGGAGGGTATATCCGTGGGTTAAAACCGGCACCCAAACCTGGATGACGAAAAATCTGGCATTTCTGCCGGTGGTAAGTCCCCCGGCAACTTATTCCTTTACCGAACCCTATTTTTATGTAAATGGATATGAAGGCGGTAGCGTGAGTGATGCCAAAGCAACAGCAAACTTTGGCACTTATGGAGTTTTGTATAACTGGGCGGCGGCTATAAATGCTTGTCCGGCAGGCTGGCATTTGCCAACTGATGAGGATTGGAAGATTCTCGAAATGAATCAGGGGATGAGCCTGGTTGATGCTGATGCCTCTGATTGGAGGAATACTGGTACCGTTGGTGGGAAATTGAAGGAAGCCGGAACCACTCACTGGTTAAGCCCAAATACTGGTGCTACCAACAGCAGTCTTTTTACGGCTCTTGCTGGAGGCAGCTGCTCCGATGCTGGCTTCGAAGATCCCGGCAGCCGCACCTGCTTCTGGTCGTCTACGGAGTATGGTTTGTATGCCTGGGCCCGGTTCTTGCAGGACGTCCATGACGGAGTGAACAGGAACTTCTACCAGCCTTCCGGAGGGTTCTCGGTCCGGTGCCTGAAAGGTGCTGTACGGCCAAAGGTTACCACCGCTGAAATGTCGGGCATTACTGAGACATCGGCAATTTCAGGAGGCGTAGTTGCCAGCGATGGCGGTGCTGAGGTTACTGCCCGCGGGGTGTGCTGGTCAACCTCCGCCAACCCAACTACTGACGGAAGTAAAACCACCGATGGATCAGGAAGCGGGGTATTCGTGAGTGCTCTATCAGGCCTTACCGATGTCACCCTGTATTATGTGCGGGCTTACGCCACCAACAGTGTGGGAACGGCATATGGCGAACCGGTCAGTTTTACCACATTGGGAGAAATCAGCGGAACCTTTACAGATGCCAGAGACGGGATGGTATATCCGTGGGTTAGAATCGGAACCCAAAACTGGATGGCAAAAAATCTGGCATACCTTCCGGCGGTGAGCGCGCCGGCAACTTATTCCTTGACCCAACCCTATTATTATGTAAGTGGTTATCAAGGTAGTAAAATTAGTGATGCAAAAGGGACAGCCAATTATGGTACTTACGGAGCGTTGTACAACTGGACGGCGGCTTTAAAGGCTTGTCCGGCAGGATGGCATTTGCCAACTGATCAGGAGTGGAAGATTCTTGAAATGAATCAGGGGATGAGCCAGTTGGATGCTGATGCTACCGGATGGAGAGAATCAGGTACTGTTGGTGGAAAGTTGAAAGAAACCGGAACCACCCATTGGTCGAACCCAAACACGGGTGCTACCAATAGCACCGGTTTTACTGCTTTTCCGGGCGGTGGCTGCGGCTCTGGTAGCTTCATTCTTCCAGGCACCGATGCACTATTTTGGTCGGCTTCCATGAGTGAGGCTTCATCCGCCAGACGCCGGAACTTGTACTACGACATTGAGGGAGTGAGCCGGGACGACATCAATCGCGATTTCGGGATGTCGGTCCGCTGCCTCCAGGGTATCGTTTTGCCCACGTTATATCCAGTTTCCGTTTATGAAATAGCTAAAACATCCGCTACTGCCAGAGTGGATTTCTTCAGTAACGGAGGTGGATTCATCTCGGCCCGGGGGGTGTGCTGGTCAATATCTTCACCTCCAACAACCGATGATAGTAAAATCACGGTTGGCACAGGTGCGGCTTCATTCACCACTATGCTTGATCACCTGACCGCCGGTACCACCTATTATGTTCGGGCCTGGGCCACTAACAGTGCAGGAACGGGATATGGGGTACAGGGGAGTTTTACCACAGAGCATTTGTGTGGTACAACTTTTACGGATTCCAGAGACGGGACGGTATATCCGATTGCTCAAATCGGGACCCAAACCTGGATGGCCGCGAACCTGGCCTACTTGCCGGCCGTGAGTCTTTCCTGGGTCGGATCTGAAACCTTGCCGTTAAACTATGTTTATGATTATGAGGGCAACACGGTTAGTGAGGCCAAAACCACCCCCTATTATACCACATACGGAGTGTTATACAATTGGCCGGCTGCGATGACAGCCTGCCCACCGGGTTGGCATTTGCCCAACGATGAAGAATGGAAGGTTCTGGAAATGAGTCAGGATATGGCCCGGTGGGTTGCTGATACGGAGGGATGCAGAATTGGATACGACGTTGGTGGAAAAATGAAAGAATTGGGAACCTCACATTGGGTTAGCCCAAACTTCGGAGCAAATAATCTGAGCTGTTTTACGGCCCTTCCCGGCGGCTTGCGCAACTTGAGCGGTGAGGTAGAGGGCCTTGGCCTCTTCGCTGGCTTTTGGTCGTCATCGGAGGATGGGTTGAACGTCTGGTACCGTAATCTGAGCTACTACACCGAAGGGGTGTGCCGGGAGACTACCAAACGCGACTACGGTTACTCGGTCCGTTGCCTACTCGGGCCGGCTATTGCTGCACCAATCGTCACCACTACTGCAGTGTCAGAGATCACCCAATCCAATGCTTCCTCAGGTGGCAATATCACCGATGACGGAGGAGGCAGCATTTCTGCCCGTGGTGTGTGCTGGTCCATTTCTTCAACTGCAACAATCGCTGACAGTAAAACCACGGATGGCACAGGTGCGGGTCCATTCACGAGTACCCTTACTCCACTTACCGCCGGTACCAATTATTATGTGCGGGCCTACGCCACCAACAGTGCAGGAACTGGATATGGCGAACCGGTGAGTTTTAATACACTGGATGCAACCAGCGGAACCTTCACGGATTTCAGAGATGCGACA
>CAIXKO010000073.1 GCA_903919925.1 uncultured Bacteroidota bacterium
CCGAAAATAATCTCTGCAAGATTGCTCGTCCGGGAACTGTTTGGAAAAATCTATAAGCTTCATATTCTTTATTTTGATACGAAGCTACTTCGGTCGAACGTAACCTATTTACGTTTTGGTTAATCATTACGGACAATCATAATCCGGAATTGAATCTTCTTTGCTTTCTGTAATATCAAATCGACATTGAGTTTATCAATTGCCGGATTCGGATAGAGATTAACATAGTCTAATCCAGGCAGTGACTCGCAAAGGTTGGTGAAATAAACGCAGGGAACCGGCTCATCATTCTCATTCAACGAGTCTTTCTTCAACACCTGCGTGGGAGTTTTGGCCGGTACCCCTATGTTATAGGGTTCCTTTGCCGACTGACCACTTCCGATGCCGACGCTTCCGCCCATCCGGGGCACAAAATTTGGATCCATGCGCTTTTGCTGGTAGGTGAATTCCATCCGCATCTGTCTGGCAATATCGGGAGGCAGGCAGCTGAAAAAACGCTCATTTGGGTAGATCCAGAACAGACAGTTCTGCACTTTCTCAGAAAGCGTTGTGTCGATTATCCTGACAGGCAGGAAGAGATCCGCGGAAGGTTTCATCGGATTAAAGGATTGTCCCTTGAGTTCAGTATTTAGTGAGAACAGATCTGCAATTGTACTGAGTTGAAAAAATGAAATTTTATCATTTTTCCGATATTGTACCGACAGGACAATGACGTTTCGTAAAAATGAGATTGAATCTGCCTTCCAATCAGGAAAATCGGAAAACCCTTCCTTTCCTTTTACTCCAAGGCTAAAAGTCCTCCATTTGTTGTCCTCTATAAATGGTAAGGAGAAACCTCCTTGATCGAACGAAAATCCCAGGCACTCAAAGATTTTGGATTTTAACCAAAGGGTATTGTCCGGATCGCGTGACGTGTCAATCTGAACAGTGCTAGCTGGTAAAATATTCAAAATCGGTTTTCTAGTGATTTTTGGGGTAACCCCATGGATCTGAAATGAGGAGCCTACAGGTTTATCCGTCGGTTTTATTAATGTATCACTGCCTTTGCTCATCTGGTGTTCGGGATTTGCACCTACACTGTCTTCCAGTCTCTCCGTCTTCTGCCTTCCGTCTGATGTCTCATGTCTCAAGTCAGATGTCTTCCTTCCGAAGGGATTCAGCACCAGCACAATCGAAGTTATAAAAACGATGAAAGTTGTCATGATAAAAAATTTTAACGGATTAAAAAATTGCATGATCCGTCGGGGCTGATAAAAGGGTTTGTCAGCAAATGGAGAAAGCTTTTCAGTATCCACCAATGATTTTATTACTTCATTTGGTACAACCGGAGCTTCATTCTTCAGAAGATCAAGAAGTTCTTTTATTCGCTTATCAGTCTTCATTTGCTCTCCTCCTTTCTTGTTGACCCAACCTACTGGTTTGGGGCTTTTCAACCGACGGTTTCAACCAATGTCGCAATTGTTCCCGCCCACGTTGAAGTCTCATTTTAACCGCAGACAACGTTCCTCCTTGTAGTTGCCGGATTTCTTCCAGGGAGAAGCCTGAGAGTTCGAACAAAACAAAAGTTTCCCGTTGTTTCGTAGGTAGTCGATCCAGCAGACTATAAATGAGTTTAACGTCATAATCTGCATCTGGCAAAGAACTTCGATCAGGTAGCATTTCTGCCATTTTTTGATCAAAAACTCCTCTGAACCTTATCCTACGGTAATCATGTAATCGCAATCGACGGGCAACTCCAAACAGATAAGATTTAAAAGAATCTTGCTTTCGAAGTTTATCAAGATTTTTTAAAACAACCAGTATGGATTCACCGGCAAGGTCTAAAGCATCTTCGTGGTTACCGGTTAACGCGCGGCAATACTTTAGGAACCCTACGTGCACTGGAGTGTACAGCTCCATAAACACTTCTTGTTTCGACGGATTCAATTGCGACTATTGATTTATGTAATATAGTTCCTTATGATGTGGTAAAAGTCACATCAAAATGAAAATCGTTTTGTTTAAGTCCATTCCATGACAAACCTATTCGTTAGAATCACAGTCAATATTAAACAAAAACCGCCACTCCCATTCGGAAATCGCGGTTTCAAGAAGCGGTTCCATTTTCTAGCAGTTTGCCCGAAAGTAGAATCCGGGAATAGGGTAAAAGTCAATAGGAGTATTCCACAAATGGATAGTAAATGGATTTATGGTTTATTTGGCTCTCATCAATACAATAAGCTTCTGATACCTGGCTTCCGGATCCTTTGCCATTTCTAAAAAACGATCACGCAGTTCCGGGAATTTGACCTCTTTTTTACGGATGCATTCCAGATCGTAATAATTGGAGAAAGTTTCCAGGTCGATCAGCGAAAAAAAGCGGTCAACCGTTTTTGAGTAGTTTCGCAGCCAGATTCTCCCGGCTCCAAACAGATCATTTTCAAATCCATATGGACCTGAATACCTGGAGGTGTCACACCTTGATTTCTGAACCACCTCGAATATTTCTTTTGTTTTTTGATTGTACAAGGCTGTGAACCACTCATTGCTTTTCATTCCAAAAATGTGAAAGTATTGTCCGGCCTCCACGATGGATACGATTGAGTTTTCAGCGTACAGGTTTGGGTTGAAATTGGTGGTTACAAATTCGTGATCCGGCCCCCCTTTTGAGAAGCCAATGATATGGGTTGGTTTGGCTGATCCTCCCGGTGAAATGGTGTACAAGGTATCCAGATGTGGTTCCCAGAAGATCACTCTGTCCGGATTTACCGTAAGGAAGGCGTGCGGTTCAACATTGATCCGCAGATTCTCATCATTAGCCCGCGGTAGGATATCCTTAACATGGTTTAGATTCCTGTCAAAAACCGGAAGCGAGGCAAAACCGTCCGTTGGGGCATAGGGACGGTAGTTTGCAAGTACAAATTCATTTTCATTGATAAACTTGATACCCTTGATATATCTTGCCGGTGTCATTTTCTTGATACTGATCTCATTCAGAAAAACTCCTTCAATCGAATACCTGACCAGTTTGCACATTTCATCATCATAAACGAAAACAAACTCCTCTTTGGGATCCATAACAGCATCCCGCACCTCGATTAACTCGTGTGGACCTCTGCCTTTGGTTCCGATGGCCCGGATGAATTTCCCCTGCCGGTCGAACAAAAGCACACGCGCCCGTTCGACGTCCCCAATCATCACGTATTTTTCACCCACTGAATAGTTCTCCGAACCCCTGAACCAGGAATCTTTTGTGGATTCCAACGGAATGAATTCAACATCGCGGATGAATTCACTGGCTTTGATATTCTTTTGGCTATCAAATGCTTTGAGTACATCAATTTTGATGATCCCGCTTGACTGCTCCTGTTTTGGACCGGAACAGGCTATTACGAGTAAGCACAACAGAAGGGTAAATACCGGATTGGATTTCATTTTTGAGATATTTACCGTTAAAGTTAGCGAATTAAAAAATGAGCCCGCAGATAGCAATTATAGATGAAAATAATTCAGTGGTCAATGACAAATTTGTCATTTTGGGGAATCTACAATCTGAACAATAATCAATATTCATTTGTAAGAATGAAAAATCTAAATAATGACATTTTTGGATCATTTATGTATTTTCATCCTAAAGAAGTCAATTTCATTTCACAAATCCCTAAGCTTTTCCTGGATAAAGTTTTGAAAGCTCACCCATAACCAGCCACCTGGCATATTGCGGAATCCGGGTGGCGAGGTAGTGCGGCAAATTTAGAAGCGTGTAGGGTTTCCCTTCCGGTGTGGTAACTTTTTCAACCGACAGCTTGTTCGAAAGTAAACGAATAGCGTAAGGATGATTGGTCCGGTCCATAAACTGGTGCAGCGATCTCAGCCTTCCCTGGGCTCCGGATTTGACCTCAATTGGGATCAGGTACTGTTCATATTGGTAGATCAGGTCTACCTCTGAACTGCTGTTTGTTTTTTCGCGCACCCAAAAATGCAAATTATAACCAAGAGCAGTAAATTGAGATTGTAATTGCTGATAAATAACATGTTGCATGATTCTTCCCCGATAAAAATCGCTTAAATCATTCAGCCCGATCAATTGCGATTGAATTCCTAAAATACTATTCAACATGCCCGTATCCAGAAACTGCAATCTGGGTTTTCTCGTAAAATCAATATCCTGAGGAGGTTGAGTGCTTATTGTTGGATAGACCAGTTGGATGAGTCTCGATTTATCGAGCGACCGAAGGGCCTCTCCAACCTCTCTGCTCTTATAATTAGAATTGCCAAAACCGGCCATCGTAATCCGATCCTTTTCGTGTGCCGCAGTTTCCATGATGTGCCTGAGTACTTTCTTCTCCACATTGTTTCGTCCATATTTTTCAACGTCATCCTTGTAGGTCTGCCAGATTTCCTGGTACACCGCTCCAAGTTCGGTATAGGTGTTCGTTTGTATATATGTTTTAACCACTTCGGGCATGCCACCGATAACCACATATTCATTAAAATGGTTTTGAATAATCTCATGAAAGTGCTCCTTTATGGGGACTTCTTCGAACAGCTCAACGATATTCCGTTTCCCCTTTGCCCATAGAAACTCCTCAAAATCAAAAGGATAAAGTACTAACTGCTGTATCCGGCCAACAGGAAATGAAGTAATATCTTTAACTACATGTTCCAGTAAGGATCCGGCACAGATGACATGCAGGTTTGGGAAATCCTCATAAAAAAACCGGAGCAGTTTAATAGCTTTGGAGGATTCCTGGATCTCATCAATAAAAAGCAACAGGGATTCGCTGTTCAGGGATACGTTTTCTCTGACCAGTATCGCTTCGATGATTAATTTGACATCGTTTATCTCAAACAGATTCAAATCTTGTTTCCGCTCCAGGTTCAATTCGATGAATGACTGGTATTCCTTTCCAAATTCCCGAACGATGGTTGACTTCCCCACCTGCCGTGCACCCCGCAATATTAACGGTTTGCGCCTGTTGGAGTTTTTCCAGTCTATAAGCTGCCGGTATATTTTTCTTTTGAAAATCATCTTGTCTGTTTTATATTCGGGGTAAATATGCATATATTTTGTATCAAATAAGGGGTTATTTGGATGGAAATTTGTACCGGATACGGCCTTAACCGGTCGAATACTGGAGGAGACATGGCTCCTCCACTACAGATTGTTACTAAAAGCGATTTTACACTTTTGTAACATACATTTTTGTAAGCTATCTTATATAATATTTA
>CAIXKO010000074.1 GCA_903919925.1 uncultured Bacteroidota bacterium
AACTCAAATTCGTCAAATTCCGATTCACAAACGAGATCATCCAGGTTCTGTATTACCCGATCAGCCCGATGACATCCAATTTCAAGAGAATCGAGATCGCCGGTCACAATTTGGTAAAATTTGAGATTAAACCCTCCTGGAACGGCTTGCGTAATGAATTGATATTATATGAGCAAAACGGCAGTGAAGTAGCTGTTTATCCACCTGTTTCAGTTACCCTTTTTGAAAAAGAAAGCATTGCCCTGATCAATGATTACTTATCTGCTTACTGTTCCGCCGGAACCAACTCATAAGAATGCACCGGTTTGTACTTCATTGCCCATAACCACCAGACCGGGGTAAAAATCAAACCGCAAATCACCGGGCCCGCATCAAATTCTTCGGACCTTTGAATAAAGGTGGTGAACGGCTTGTATCCCCCCTTTTCAATCCTGATTGATGTGGTGGTCCCAATTATCTTATTATCGACAAGGGTATAAGGCGTTTCACCTCTAGGTTCATCATTGATATAAACTTTTGCTCCCGATGGAACAGTTTGGATAACTGTCATGCTTGTACATGCTTGCAAGAACAATACAGTACCTAGTACCAGAAATCCCAGCAGAGTAAAGAAACCCGATTTTTTCATAGTTGTGATCTTTAATTGTTTTTTAAGGACTATTCCGTGAACCATTTCACACTTTAAATATAAATATCATGCCAAATTTATGGCGATCATTCGAAAACAATAAAAAATTATTGAAAAATTATTTGCGCTATTGCTTGGTATTACTTTTTCCCTAACTTTCGCCAATTAATTGTCCTAATCACTTTAATCCATGAAAAAACTGTTAATTCTTGCCAGTATGCTGATCCTGATCGGTGTAGGCAAAAGCATGGCCAATCAGGCCGATCTGTTTAGTTATGATGCAGTTACCATCGAAAACCAAATGGCTCAACTGGATCAGCTCGAAGGGTATGTTCTGAGCAATCCGGGTATAACCCTTGGCGAAATGTCAACCAATGGCAACTCTTTAGCCTCTTTGGTGAGCGACGCTAATGGAATCAGCGGATTCAATCTTGCCAATGAAAAAGTATTTGGTGTACCTAGTTTCGTTTGGGGATGCGTATTCAGCTGGGTTGGGGTCCTTGTTGTGTACCTGGTTGGCCAGGATAAGGCAGAAACCAAGTCAGCGATTTATGGTTGCGTTGTTGGTGCAGTAGCTTACACAGCGTTCTACCTGATCTATTATTTCGTAATATATAATGCGAACAATATTATCTAAGTTTGGTTTTTGATCAAACTGTCTCATAAAAGCAGGCTGCTTTTATGAGACAGTTTTTTTTTGTGCTTCTATGATTCTTCGCCAACGTTTCATCCTGCTCTTACTTTTAACTGTCCTGTTGCCGCTTTCACTATGTAAAGGACAACAGTATAGCAGGATACGTGCAGATTTTAGTGTAAAGGTGAAGACTCCTTCCGGTGGGCAATCTCTTACAATGGGTCAGGTTTTTTATGACCGGAACCTCAAACAACTGATATACTACCTCTCATTTCCAGGTAAAGAGATCTGGATTACCTCCGACACCATGGTATATCAGATCAGAAATGAAAAGCTGATCAGCAAAACCGCTACTTTTTCATTAACCGATTTCACTGTTTTTCATTTGGCTCTTAACAGCCATTTGCAGGATTTCGGACTCAAAAACACCACCTACAAGGCAGAACAAGTAAAAAGGGAAAACAATCTGGTCATTACCACGTGGCGACCACCTGAAAAAGCCCGGGAGAAGCTGGGAAATATCCTGGTATCAGTAAAAAACAAACAACTTTTTGGAGTGATCTTTCAAGATCCGAAAGGGATAGTGATCAGAAAACAGTTTTTTGAAGAGTATCAGGTTATCAACGGACTTTCATTTCCAGGGAAAATAATCGAAATTAATATTACCAATGGTATCGAAAGCTACCAGGTAACAACCTATAAAAACGTAGTGGTTGATGAAATGGAGAACGATAGCAAGTATTTTTATAATACTTCCGGCCTTCGTCTGTAGACTTTATGCACAAACCCCTGTTGAGGTAAATAGCTTCAGCAAACTTTTCAAGCCTGCAGAAAAAAAACCGGACTATTCACTAAAGATTGATCCGACCAATGAATTCAAGCTGCTTCTTACGGGAGGATTTGCCTTTTATAAAACCTTTGTTTCTTCGCAAGACGGAGTGAAATGCACTTTCTACCCCAGCTGTTCCGTTTATGCGTTAAACACCATTAAGACAAACGGTCTGATCGGTGTACTGGATGCAATCGACCGGCTAACGCGTTGCAACGGAATAAGTCCTGAAAAATATCACATTCATGAAACAACCCAGCGATTATATGATCCAGTTGAAAAAATTCATCGTTAATTTCATTCCTCTTCCGATCATTCTGATTTTACTGGTTTATCCGTCCAAGGTCACCTCACAAAACATTTATGATGATGCTCATTCCCGTGAATTCGCGCAATACCTGATGCAAACTCTTCAATTTCAGCTCGCCGTTGCTGAATGGGAAAGAATTCTATTTTTAAATCCCGACGATACACTTGCTCGTCTCAATCAATTGAAGTCATTGCGACTTAGCCAAAAACCAGCGGAAGGAAATGAAAAACTTAACCGGTGGTATCCATCGGGTTCATTAACCAGATCTTTCTCACTGGAAGCTATACAGTTAACATTGGTACAAAGCGATTTCGGTTCTTTCAAAACTGTTCTCGGGCGATCACCAGGTTTATCGGCGGTCGAAAAATTCAATTTTGAACTGGGGGCCTGGCTTTTAGAGGGAAAGTGGATCAATCTGAACAAAGCAGTATCTCCTCCAACCTTTGCGCTGGCTGCAACTGATGCCCGGCTGCTCAACCTTTACGCTAAAACCAAAAGCGTACATCGCAAAAGTCCAGCCGCTTCTGTGGCTCTATCTGCGATCATTCCCGGCATGGGTAAAATTTATTCAAAGGATTGGAAGGACGGGTTGCTATCGCTTCTTTTTGTAGCTACCAATGTATGGCAATCTTATCGCGGATTCTCGAAGTATGGCATTAAAAGTGCTACCGGCTGGGTTTTTGGAAGTCTTGCAGCAGGTTTCTATTCAGCTAACCTATTCGGCTCCTGGAAATCAGCAAACAGCTATAATTCTAAACAAGTTGATCTGATCAGGCATGAAACAGAAGGTATTCTTTATACTCGTTAGCCTGATTTCCTTATCTTTATGTTCACTGGCTCAAACAGTTGGCGAAACACGCTCCTATGCTGACAGTTTGTATTCAGCCGGACGGCTAAACGATGCCCTCCCCCTATATCAGCGAGCAGCATTTTTTAACCGGCCTCAGGTTGATGCAGAAATCCTTTGCCGGATAGCAGACTGCTTTATTTATTGTGGTGATCTGGAAAAAGCTCTTGAATTTTACGATCACAGCTACTTTGCCCAAACAAACGATAGTATTAAAAAAGAGGTCCTGTTCCGTAAATCTGCCTGTTACCTGCGTAGCCAGAATTACAACTTTGCCCTGATGGAACTGCTTAACCTGGATGATAGCTTAAGTCCTGGATTTGATCAGAAACGAAACTTTTATCTGGGTATCACCTGGTTTGGCCTTGAAGATTTTGTCAAAGCAGGCAGCTATTTTGAAAAGGCGGTTACCGACTCATTAAACCGGCAGGAAATCAGAGCCATTTTTAGCAACAACAAGCAATTCTACCGCCCAAAACCCAGGCTGGCGTCCTGGTTAAGCATCATTGTTCCTGGTTCAGGGCAGATCTATTCCGGAGAAATCGGGCCAGGTATTAATTCTCTTTTACTCACTGGCTTCTTTGTCGGCCTTGGCTTTTATATCGTTTCAATTACCTCTCCGATTGATGCCCTCTTTACTGCCTTACCCTGGTTTCAACGATACTATCAAGGAGGATTTCAACGTGCAGCTGATTTTGCAAAAAACAAACGTTCCGAAAAACGAAGCCTGATATTCAACCAGGTTTTATCTGTTATTGCAGCAACCAGATGATGGCTCCATTTAAAATCTTTGCAACGGTAACAGGTACCACGTGTTCGCAAAGGGGCGCATGGTTAGTACTCCTGTGCTTTTTTCAGTTTTCATTTGGTCAGTCACAGACGGTAGTTTCTCATGAACCCCCGGAAATAATCGAGGTATTTGATGCCATGTACCGATATAATCTTCCTGAAGCCGAGGTGAAACTCAAAGCGCTTTACTCAACTGGTATCAATCAGAACTGGATCGATCTGGCGCATGTTAATTTATTATGGTGGTGGTTAATTTCCGGCGATAAGTCTCGCGATTATGATAACCTTATGACGGTAGTGTTAAAGCGCGTTATTAACCGGGTTAGAAACATTCCTCCCGATCAGTTGACTGCTGATGAGGTATTTACAATGATTCATTGTTATGCCTATCTCACCCGGGTAGATATTTACCTGGAAAGGTATTTCGTTGGAATAGCTAATTTGCGGCATACGCTTGATTACCTCGAAATTGCACTCAACAGGACAAATGAATATGATAAATTTATGATGGTCAGCGGTTTGTATAATTATTTTGCCGCTGCTACCGTCAACAAATACCCTGTTTTTATTCCATTTTTTGCTTTAGCCCCAAAGAGCGACAGGTCACTTGGGTTCAATCTTTTAACCCGTTGTTCAGAAATGGATAACATCCTTATTAAGAATGAGTCACTCTACTACTTGATGAAAATCAATTATCAGTTGGAAGAAAGTTTCGATAGTGCTCTAAAGTTTGCTGATCAACTCATTACCCTGTATCCAAACAACCTGATATACCATTTCCACAAGTTCATGATTCTCATTGAAGCAGGCCGGAAACCTCTGGCTATGGCACAATACACCAAATTAATGGAAGTATCTTTCAAAGCACCGGGCCTCAATCCAATACAGCGCAATCATCTTGTGGATATTGCCAAAAAGAAGCTTTTGAAGGAAAAAATTAATCCTGCAATCTGATCCAAATTTTCCATTTTGCCCATCATTGTGCATCTATATCTATTATATGGATGCAAATACACTTATCCCCAAAATGGCATTGGCACTTATACCTGGTATCGGGGCCAACATAACCAGAGCATTGATGGCACGTTGCAAAACGGCTGATGAGATATTCAGGCTTAAACGCAACGATTTACTATCGGTTCAAGGTATCGGAACACTCCTGGCGGATCGTTTACTACACACCTCAACTTTCAAGCGGGCAGAAGAAGAAATTCGCTTCCTGGAAAAAGAGCATCTGGTATGCCGATTCCTTTTTGATGACGATTATCCGATCCGGTTGGCCCAGTGCCCGGATGCGCCCATCATATTTTTTCAGAGGGGCGAAATCCCATGGACTGGCTTTCGCATGATCTCGGTGATAGGAACGCGCAACCCTACTACCCGGGGAAAACAGATCACACGCGATCTGATACAGGGGTTAGCCGAAAAAGGACATCAGGTTTTGATTACCTCTGGCCTGGCATACGGAATTGATGTACAAGCACATTTAGCTGCTCTGGAGTCGGGTATGAAAACAATTGCTGTACTGGGTCATGGATTTCATACACTTTATCCTGCAATTCACAGGCAGATAGCCGAAAGAATCATTGGTCAAGGTGGTCTCATATCCGACTTTTTCAGCCATAATCTTCCGGAACCCAAAAATTTCATTCGTCGCAACAGGATCATTGCCGGCTTATCGGAGGCTACACTGGTAATAGAATCCGGTATCAAGGGTGGAGCTATGGCAACGGCTGAAATGGCCAACTCCTATGATCGTGATGTTTTGGCGATTCCAGGCCGGCCTGACGATCTCATGTCCAGAGGTTGTAATTACCTGATCCGAACCAACCAGGCTTCGTTGATTGAAAGTGCTGACGATATTGAATATCTCCTGGGATGGAAACAGACTGAAGATAAAAAAAAGCCGACTGAACCTTTACTGTTTGACCAATTGGATTCTGATGAGTTAAGAATATATTCTTTGCTGTCTAAATCATCTTTATCCGTTGATCATATTTGCCGGTTAGCAGAATTCCCCGTACAAAAAGTCTCTTTCCTTCTATTAAACCTGGAGTTCAAAAGTCTGATAAAAGCAATGCCGGGTAATTTTTATTGCCGCACTGATCAATAACAAGCATCAGAACTCCTTTGCACCTATATTCTATTAGAACTTCATCCAATTGGCAACACAACTGCAACCCGGGGTTTAGGATTATCTTTTTTTACCTTTGCCGCATAAACCATTACCATGATGCTGACTGACACGCATTGTCACATTTACCTGCCCGAATTTGACCACGACCGGGATATTACACTTCAGAAGGCATTTGCTTCAGGGGTTACCCGGTTATTCCTTCCAAACGTTGATTCTTCAACTTCCCAAAGCTTACTTGACCTTTCCGCCCAGTATCCTGAAAATTGTTTTCCTCTGATGGGAATTCACCCCACCTCCGTCAATGACGGGTTTGAGCTGGAGTTGCAGCAAGCCGAGTCATTGCTAAATAACCATAAATTCTTTGGTATCGGAGAAGTTGGCATCGATCTTTTTTGGGATAAAACATATCAGGATATTCAATGCGAGGCATTTCTTATCCAGCTAGGCTGGGCTTCAAAGAGGAATCTTCCGGTCATCATCCATGTGCGTAACAGTCACTGCGAAACAATAGATATTATAGAAAAATCAGGTCTTTCCAACCTTAAAGGTATTTTTCACTGCTTTTCCGGAAATCTTGATCAGGCCAAAGAAATAATTGGATTGGGCTTCCATCTGGGTATTGGCGGAGTATCAACCTTCAAAAATTCCGGTTTAGATAAAGTATTACCTGATATCGATCCCCAATGGATTGTACTGGAAACCGATTCACCTTATCTGGCTCCTGTTCCGTACCGTGGAAAACGCAACGAACCAGCCTACCTGGTTCAGACTGCCTCCAAAATAGCAGGGATATATAATTATACAGTGGAGGAACTTGCACAGCTTACCACCAATACCAGCAAAATTCTTTTTGGAATATGAGTACAGCCTTGAAGCCCTCTATCCTGATTATCTATACCGGAGGTACCATTGGGATGATCACTGAGCCTTTAACAAGATCGCTGGTGCCTGTGGATTTTAATGAAATTTCAGCACAGTTGCCGGAACTGCTCAGATTCGATTTGAATCTCTCCACTTATACATTTAACCCTGTGGTAGATTCATCCAACATAACGCCCAAATTCTGGATAGAACTTGCTCAGGTGATTGGTCGTGAATACCTCAATTATGATGGTTTTGTAATCCTTCATGGAACCGATACCATGTGCTATACTGCTTCAGCCCTGAGTTTTATGCTGGAGAACCTAAACAAACCGGTCGTCTTTACCGGCTCCCAGCTTCCGATAGGAGTGCTCCGGACCGATGGGAAAGAAAATCTACTCACCGCAATCGAAATTGCTGCAGAAAGAAAAAATAATCAGCCCATGGTACCGGAGGTATGCGTATTTTTTCAGAATAAACTATATCGAGGCAACCGGACTTCCAAGCATAATGCCGAGTATTTTAATGCTTTTGTTTCTGAAAACTATCCTCCGCTGGCTGAAGCCGGAATCAGTATTCACTATAATTACGGAGCAATTCATTATCCTGTTAACCAAAAACAGCTGAAAGTTCATACTCTGCTCAACGATCAGGTTGCGATACTCAAACTTTTCCCAGGAATCAGGCAGGATTTTGTAGAAACTTTTTTAGCGCTTCCATGGCTAAAGGGATTAGTTCTGGAAACCTTTGGGGCCGGAAATGCAACCACAGCAGATTGGTTTATTGACCTGATCAGGGCCGCCTGCGATCGGGGTGTCATTATTCTCAACGTCACACAATGCCCTGCAGGAGCAGTAAATCCGGGGAAATATGAAACCAGCCGACTACTTCACCACGCGGGTGTAATTAACGGCCGCGACTTGACAACCGAGGCCGCTATTACCAAATTAATGTTTCTATTAGGGCAGGTTCTATACCCGGATATCGTAAAAGAGTACTTAAACGTATCAATCAGTGGCGAAATAACTATTTAAGTCACTGGTATTAATTTTTTTTTTGTAATTTTCGCAGCGTTTATTGGAGAGATGGCCGAGTGGTCGAAGGCGCACGCCTGGAAAGCGTGTACCCTGCGTGAAGCGGGGTCGAGGGTTCGAATCCCTCTTTCTCCGCCAACTTTTTTTACTAATTTTGTCAAACAAACACGGAAACAAGTATTAACCAATCGATTTTTTAGTCATGAAAAAACTTGCTTTAATAGCTATTTTTGGGATGCTTACCATTGGAGCATCGTTCATTGTTCTCAAGGCTCAGAATCAGCCTACCACAGCACCGGACACTTCAGTTGCAGCAAAGCCCGCTACAATTGCTCCGGCAGCCACCACAACAACAGCAGCTCCTGTTGAAGCGGAGAAATCAATGCACCAGGTAATTAAAGAGAAATTTATTGAGGGGGGTGCCGGATTTATGGGCGTTATCGCACTATCGATGATTGTTGGGTTGGCCATTTCTATTGAAAGGATCATTTACCTTTCATTGTCCACCACCAATACAACCAAACTCCTGAACAAGATTGAAAAAGCGCTCGCTGAAAAAGGTGTTGAAGGTGCAAAAGATGTTTGCCGCGACACACGCGGACCTGTTGCCAGCATTTTCTATCAAGGTTTGGAACGCCATGAAGAAGGTTTGGACATTGTTGAAAAATCGATTATTTCTTATGGTAGTGTGCAAATGGGTCTTCTCGAAAGTGGATTAACCTGGATTTCACTTATGATTTCCATCGCTCCTATGTTGGGATTCCTTGGTACAGTTATCGGGATGGTTCAGGCTTTCGATGCTATCCAAAAAGCTGGTGAGATATCCCCGACCCTGGTTGCTGCCGGTATCAAAGTGGCTTTGTTAACAACCGTATTTGGTTTGATCGTGGCTATGATCCTTCAGGTACTCTATAACTATTGCCTTTCAAAGATTGACTCCATCACCAACGATATGGAGAACGGATCTATCAGCTTCATGGATATGCTGATCCGTTTCAACATGGCAAAAAAATAAGGGAAAGGAGTTCCTATTATGAAGAAACAGAAACTTTATATACGCATTGCTGAGATATTCTTTTTCTCACTGATCGCGATAAGCGTACTGCTGACATTGATATTCTATTTGAATATAGGAAATGTCAATAATAATGACCCGCTCTTGAAGCGAATCGCTGATATGGGGATCACTTTGGATTATTTGACTTACTGGACCTACTTGTTAACCGTTCTCGCTGTAGTTTTTGCAATAGGTTTTCCAGCACTGCAAGTCATATCAAACCCCAAAGGCGGACTGATGGGCTTATTGGCAATTGTAGGAATAGGTGTCCTCATGTTTGTTACCTATCAACTGGGTGATGGTACCACAATGAACATTGCTGGTTATAACGGTCCGGACAATGTTCCGTCACGCCTTAAAATGACCGACATGGCTATTTTTTCCATGTATGCGATGACTGCCGGAGCGGTTATAGCTCTTTTGTATTCGGAGATTAGTAAATTATTCAAATAAACTGCGGTATGCCTAGGAAAAAAAGAAAATTCCCTGAAGTACCAAGTGCATCACTGGCTGATATCGCCTTTCTTCTGATTATCTTTTTTATTGTTTCCACCACCATGGACGTAGATACCGGTATTTATCGGTTACTCCCGCAGTGGGTTGATAACGTGGAAGCACCTAAAATCAATAAGAGGAATACCTTCGTTGTTTTGATCAATAAAAACAATGATATTGCCATCAACGGTGAATTTGCCCAGGTTTCTGACATTAAGGACCGCCTTAAAGAGTTTATTCTGAATCCACAGGATAAACAACACCTATCTGAAAAGAAAGAGGAAATTATTGAAGGAATCGGTCCTTTCATGAGATCACAAGGTATAGTTTCACTTCAGAATGACAGGGGTACCGATTACGGAGCCTATATGAATGTGCAAAACGAACTCGTCAGGGGAATCAACGAACTCCGCGATGAATATGCGGCAACAAGATTCGGAATGAAAATGAATAAACTGACCGAAGCCCAACAAGAAGCAGTAAAGAAAGCATTCCCTACTGCCATCTCCGAAGCTGAACCTCAGGAAATCAAATAATGGGAGATTAAATAATGTCAAAATTCAACCCCGACAGTGGCCAAAAAACGGTTCCGGACATCACCACCGCTTCTTTGCCTGATATTATGTTTATGTTGCTGTTCTTTTTCATGGTATCAACTACCCTGAGAGAAAACGAACTTAAAATAACTACCAAATTGCCTCATGCAACTGAAATAACCAAGCTGGAGAAAAAATCGCTGGTAAGCTATATCTACGTGGGATCTCCCCGCAAGGAATGGCAGGCCTCTCTGGGATCCGAATCCCGTATACAGCTTGACGACAACTTTGCCAAAGTGGAAGACCTGCGCGGTTATATCGCCGGTGAATGGGAAAAACGTGATGAAGTCGACAGGCAGAAGATGACCGTTTCCCTTAAAGCTGATGAGAAAACCAAGATGGGGATCATTACGGAAATCAAAACAGAGCTTAGGAAAGCTGAAGCCCTTAAGATTAACTATTCCGCTATACGGAGCTATGTTAATGCCGGAGGAAATTAGAATCAGATTGATTTAATACTATAAAAGAAAAAGGCCGCTTACCAGCGGCCTTTTTCTTTGGACGAAAAATCAATATTCTTTATTCAAAGGAGCCTGGTTAACCTGATTCTAAATATCCCATTAGCTTAAGAACCCAATGTTTACGATTTAATAGAAAGCTGATCACGCAGATGGTTATGATATTACGCAGATTTCAGATCATATTTTATCATAACACCATCTGCGTCATCAGCTTTCTATTCTTATTGGGGATCATCAAGACATTATCAAACCCTTTTAAACGGACTCGGCCGCTTCCCTTGCATCCCGTTCTTTCTCTATTCTGGCTGATATAAAAATCGATACCTCAAAAAGGGCATACATCGGAATGGTTACCATGATCTGACTGAATATATCAGGTGGGGTAATGATACCGGCTATAATAAGGATGACGATTAACGCATGTTTACGGTATTTCCTCATAAATCCCGGGGTAATAATACCCACTTTGCTCAGGAAATAAACCAAAATCGGCAGCTCAAATATCAATCCGCTGGCAAAAACCAGTGAGGAAATTATTCCGATATAAGACTTTAGAGTGATCTGATTTAATATTTCGCTGCTCACCGAGTAACCCCCTAAGAAATTTAGGGTTAGTGGTACAATCATAAAATATCCAAAAAGCACTCCAAGCATAAAGAGCAAAGTGGTATAAAAAACCATTCCCCTGGAGTACTTTCTTTCCGTACTTTTCAGGGCAGGCATAATAAACCGGTACAGCTCCCATAATACATAGGGTACAGCCAAAATCAGCCCGCCATAGAGTGCGATAGTCATATTAATCCTGAACTGGCCAGCCATTTCAATATTGATCAGCTGCAACGGGATGTCGTTAATGCACAACTTATCGGTGTGTGCCCATTGGCCAATTTTGCAAAACATCCTGTTGGTAAAAAAATCTACCGATTTTGGGGCTAGCAAAATGTGATCAAAAATAAACTTGGTAAAAATGAAAACAACAACAGCAAAGACACCTACTGAGGCAATTGAACGCAACAAATGACCTCTTAGCACCTCAAGATGCTCCAAAAAGGTCAAATCGTTCGCATCCTTGTTTTTAAGCTTTTTCTTGTCCACAATGGAGCGAATTAAAAATTATGGAAATGCCTGATCAATAGCGTCAGGTAAAAATCGTTTATTCTTTTTTGTCAGTAGTGTTAACCTGGTTTGTACCTTCCGTTTCACTTTTGGAAGCATCTTTAAATTCCTTGATGCCCTTGCCTAACCCACGCATCAGTTCTGGAATTTTCTTACCACCGAACATCAGAACCACTACCAGTACAATAAGAATAATCTCAGTTGGTCCGAGAACGCCTGCCAATACAAATGATAAATTCATGTCAATATCTGTTTTTAAAGCTCTGCAAAGGTATAACATTTTCAAAGAAACTCCGGTTTTTATACTTTCGCCAAATATTTTTCAATCCGAAAGGAAATCAGACACTTTATTACCATGGAATACAACTTCAGGGAAATCGAACCCAAGTGGCAGGCTTACTGGAAATCAAAGAAAACTTTTGAGGTTACCGTTGATCCCGCAAAACCGAAATTTTACGTTTTGGATATGTTCCCTTACCCGTCAGGTGCGGGGCTTCATGTGGGTCATCCGCTAGGCTATATCGCCTCCGATATATACTCCTGGTACAAGCGACTGAATGGTTTTAACGTACTCCATCCTATGGGGTATGATGCTTTTGGACTACCTGCTGAACAATATGCCATTCAAACCGGTCAGCATCCTGCTATTACCACCGAAAACAATATTCAGCGGTACCGCGAACAGTTGGATAAAATCGGTTTCTCTTATGATTGGTCACGCGAAGTAAGAACTTGTGATCCTGATTATTATCATTGGACACAGTGGGTATTTATCAAACTGTTTAACCATTGGTACAATAAAAACACCGATAAGGCTGAACCGATCACCATCCTCATCAGCCAATTTGGGAAGGTTGGAACAACTGGGTTAAACGCAGCTTCAACCGAGCAGCTGAGTTTTACTTCAGATGACTGGAACCAAATGTTGCCGGAAAAACAGCAGGAAATTTTGCTGAATTACCGCCTGGCATACCTGGCTGAAACCCTGGTAAACTGGTGCCCGGCTTTGGGTACAGTTCTGGCCAATGATGAGGTAAAAGAGGGCTATTCCGTTAGAGGAGGACATCCGGTTGAGCAAAAAAGAATGAAACAATGGCTACTGCGCGTTTCTGCATATTCTGAAAGGCTGCTCAAAGGATTGGATACCATCGACTGGACCGACTCTCTGAAAGAGATGCAGCGCAACTGGATAGGGCGGTCAGAGGGAGCGAACATGTTTTTTACCGTTCCGTCTCATCAGATTACTATCGAGATTTTTACCACCAGGGCCGATACTATTTATGGCGCAACTTTTATGGTTTTGGCTCCGGAATCTGAACTGGTTGAAATCTTGACTCAACCCGAGCAGCTGGATGAGGTGCAGGTTTATCTGCAGGAAACACGAAAACGCACCGAACGTGAAAGGCTGGCAGATGTTAAAAAAGTTACCGGTGTTTTTACAGGGTCTTATGCAATTAACCCTTTTACCGGATCAGAAATACCTATATGGATTGCCGATTATGTTCTGGCCGGCTACGGCACAGGCGCTATCATGGCTGTACCTGCCCATGACAGCCGGGATTTCAAGTTCGCAATGCGGTTTAATCTGCCTGTTATTCAGGTTGTTCTTCAAGATGGAATGGAGCCCACTGACCCTCAGACCTGGGAGGATTCATTTGATGCTAAGGAAGGGACCATGATAAATTCTGACTTTTTAAACGGATTGTCGGTGCCGGCTGCCATTGAACGAACAAAGGGTGAAATAGAAAAACGCGGAATTGGAAAGGTTCAGGTAAACTTTCGTTTGCGCGATGCTATTTTTAGCCGCCAACGGTATTGGGGTGAACCCTTCCCGGTGTATTATAAAAATGGTGCTCCTTTTGTTATGGATGAGTCCGACTTACCGGTCAGGCTTCCGGAAGTTGATGCTTTTCTTCCAACTGAAAAAGGAGAACCTCCACTGGCTCGTGCTTCAGGATGGTTCACAAAGGGTGGACATCCAATTGAAACCAGCACCATGCCAGGATTTGCCGGGTCCTCAGCCTACTACCTTCGGTATATGGACCCGCTGAATAAGGAGGCTTTGGTTTCCAAGCAGGCTAATGAATACTGGAAGGATGTTGATTTGTATATCGGGGGCACTGAGCATGCAACCGGACATTTGATTTATTCGCGTTTCTGGAACAAATTCCTGTTTGACACCGGATATGTTTGCAAGGATGAACCTTTCAGAAAATTGATTAACCAAGGCATGATCCAGGGACGGTCGAGCTTCGCCTACCGGATAAAGGGATCAAACAAATTTGTTTCGCTTGGACTAAAAAAACAGTATGAAACTACTGATATCCATGTAGATGTTAATATCGTAAGTCATGACATTCTGGATACAGAAGCTTTCCGGAATTGGAATCCTGAGTATAAGGACGCCGAATTTATTCTTGAAAACGGGAAATATGTTTGCGGATGGGCAGTGGAAAAAATGTCAAAATCGATGTACAATGTAGTAAACCCGGATATCATTATTGAAAAGTATGGTGCCGATACCCTCAGGCTCTATGAAATGTTTCTTGGCCCGGTTGAGCAGTCAAAGCCCTGGGATACAAACGGTATCGATGGGGTACACAAATTCTTCCGAAAACTCTGGAAGCTGTATTTCCATGAAGAAAACGGTTGGATTGTAAGCGATCATACCTCCTCAGACAAAGAATTAAAGGTATTACATCGCACAATTAAGAAGATTGAGGACGATATTCAGCGATTCTCCTTCAATACAGCTGTCAGCGCCTTCATGATCTGTGTGAATGACCTGACTGATCTCAATTGTCACTCAAGGGCAGTTCTTGAACCGTTGCTTATTTTGATCGCTCCGTTTGCACCGCATTTTGCCGAAGAGCTCTGGAGCAGATTCGGAAACCCGGAGAGCATTTCAAGAGCCAGCTGGCCTGTACTTGACAGCTCCTTACTGGTGGAGAACATTATTGAGTATCCCGTTTCATTTAATGGAAAAATGCGTTTCAAGATTGAACTTCCTGCCGATTTGGATGTATCAGGGATAGAAGTTGCAGTTATGAACCATGATTTGACCGCAAAACAACTTCAGGGCGCTCAACCTAAAAAAATAGTGGTAGTGCCAAAGCGCATCATTAATATTGTTTTCTAAACACCCTAAGTTAATGGTATCAAAAGAAAAGACGGTCCTTTGGATCAAAAGGGCACTACAAAATAAAAAGCGGATTATCTGGTCAGGTTCAATCGGTTTCGGATTGATCCTCCTGGGTTGGGTGGCAGGAAATCTCAACTGGGAGCTAATATTCCACAAGGAACCGGTTTCGGTACCAATTGTTGTACAACCTATAATGTATGATGGCTTTGAAATGCCCATCGACTCTTTTGATGTGGAAACGATATCAATTCGTCCAAACCAGATGCCTTCCGAGATACTCCTGGACAGAGGAATCAGCCTGGGAATCATTGACCGTATGGCAAAGGAATTCGTTACTGTTTTTGATTTGCGCAAGATGAAAGCAGGGAACCGCCTTAACTTTTACTATACACCCGATTCATTGCACCAACTGCAGTATATGATTTATGAAAAGAATGTTTCCCAATATGTGGTTTATAATTTCAAGAGTTCCTTGCAGGTGAGCCTTAAGCAGAAAGAAGTTATCACTCAGGTTTGCTATACTGAGGTTGTTATTAAATCAACCTTATGGGACGCATTGGTTGATGAAGGAATACCTATTTCAATGGTGTCTGAAATTGAGAAGGTTTTCCAATGGATGATTGATCTTTACTCACTGAACAAAGGGGATCGCTTTGAGTTCATTTATGAGAATCTGACTATTAACAGCGAGTCTATAGGTATTGGAAATATTTTTGCCGCAAAGTGTTTGTACGGGAAAAGGTGGTTTGAAGCTTATCAGTTTGAACAAAATGGAATAACGAGCTATTTTAATGAAAAGGCAGAGAGTCTCCGGCGTGCATTTTTAAAAGCCCCCATAGGGACCATCCATATCACATCGAAGTTCACTAATAGCAGAATGCACCCAATACTAAGGATACGCCGGCCTCACTATGGAGTGGATTATGCCGCACCTACCGGCACTCCGGTGGTAAGCATCGGCGATGGGAAGGTGATTGAAAAAGGGTATAATGGAGGCGGTGGGAACACGCTTAAAATCAGGCTGAATAACACATTTACCACTGGATACATGCATCTTTCCCGATATGGCAGCGGAATAGCAGTTGGCCGCTCGGTGAAACAGGGGGATATTGTTGGTTACGTAGGCACTACCGGATTAAGCACCGGGCCACATCTTGATTTTCGTATTTGGCAAAATGGCAAGCCGGTTGATCCGCTGAAAGTTGAATCACCACCGGTTGAGCCCGTTGACCCAAAAATGCGGCACGCTTACGACTCTATTGTAAAGGTTTATCAGGCTGAATTTGTGCGTTATAAGCAAGAGGGGCTAACTTCTCCAAATAGTTTCTGATGATCTCCGGATAGTATTTGTGCTCTAGCTGGTGAATGCGATGAGCGAGATCTTCAGGCGTATCATGAGGCAAAACAGGACATTCCGCTTGAAAAAGGATTTTTCCGCGGTCGTACTCCTCATCGATCAAATGAATGGTGATGCCCGATTTTTTTCGGTCATCCTGGATTACCGCTTCATGTACCCGCATGCCGTACATACCCTTTCCGCCAAAGTCAGGAAGCAGGGCCGGATGAATATTCACGATCCGCTGCGGAAAAGTTATCAACAGGTAATCCGGCACTAACCACAGAAATCCTGCCAAAACAATCAGATCAATTTCAAGATTTATCAATAAATCAAGCACATGATGGCTATTATAAAAGGTATTCCGATCAAAAACCATCGTGGGAACCGATAAAATTCTTGCCCGATCCAGAACATAAGCGTCTGTTCTGTTGGATAAAACTATCTTCACCGCATGGGAAGTATCATCAGAAAAGAATCGTATTATTTGTTCAGCATTGGTTCCTGAGCCCGATGCGAATATAGCTATATTGCTCATTTAATGGCCATTACTTCGAATTATTGAATCAATTTTCACAATTCAGGCAAGACAGTAAAGTTGAATAATTAACCCTGAATTTCTTTGGTCAAAATAAAAAAACTCAATTTTTTTGATAATCAGGATGAGAAGTGCTTTATTTGCAAGGCAAAAAAAATCAGGATTGTTCGTTAATTTATTATTAATTAAAACTTTAAAGCTATGTCAGACATTGAATCCAGAGTTAAAGCTATTATCGTAGATAAGCTGGGTGTTGACGAATCTGAAGTAACCCTCGAATCCAGCTTCACCAGTGATCTAGGAGCTGACTCACTGGATACGGTTGAGCTGATCATGGAATTTGAAAAGGAGTTTAACCTTGCTATTCCGGATGATCAGGCTGAAACGATCGTAACCGTTGGTCATGCTGTGAAGTATGTTGAAGACAACACAAAAGGGTAACTTAACCATAAAATTTGGGTAAGGAATATGGCATTAAAACGGGTAGTCGTTACAGGTCTCGGCGCACTGACGCCGATTGGTAATACAGTACAGGAATTCCATGAGTCGTTGTTCAATGGTGTAAGCGGGGCTGTACCAATTACCCGTTTTGATACTTCCCTTCATAAGACAAAATTTGCCTGCCAGTTAATTAATTACGAAGCAAGCACTTATTTTGATCGTAAAGAAGCTCGGAAATTAGATCCCTACTGTCAGTATGCAATGATCAGTGCTGACGAAGCCATCAGGGATTCAGGCCTCAACCTTGAAAAGGTTGATAAGGATCGTATTGGTGTAATAATGTCATCAGGGATTGGCGGAATGGGGACTTTTGAAGATGAAGTTTCAATTTTTGCCAAAGGCGATGGCACCCCCAGGTTCAGTGTATTTTTTGTTCCTAAGCTGATATCAGATATCGCATCAGGTCAAATTTCCATAAAATATGGCTTTAGGGGTCCCAACTATTGCACGGTTGCCGCATGTGCTTCATCAACTGTTTCATTGATCAGTGCCATGGACCATATCAGGCTTGGACGAGTGGATGTTATGGTTGCCGGAGGTTCTGAAGCTCCGGTAACTCAGGGAGGGCTTGGCGGGTTCAATTCCCTTCATGCCTTGTCAACACGTAATGATGATTATAAAACTGCATCGCGTCCATTTGACCTGGGAAGGGATGGATTTGTAATGGCAGAGGGCGGAGGAGCATTGATTCTGGAAGAGTATGAGCATGCGGTTAATCGCGGTGCAAGAATCTATTGCGAGCTTGTTGGCGGAGGGTTATCCGCTGATGCATACCATCTTACCGCACCACATCCTGAGGGGTTAGGTGCTGCTTTGGTCATGAAAAATGCGTTGGTTGATGCCAATTTGCCTCCTGAAGCCATCGATTACATTAATGTGCACGGCACCTCTACTCCGTTGGGAGATGTTGCCGAACCATTGGCTGTTCTTTCCGTTTTCAAAGAACATGCCTATAAGCTCAGTATTAGTGCTACTAAATCCATGCATGGACATTTATTGGGTGCAGCAGGAGCAGTGGAAGCCATAGCCTGCATTTTCGCGATTACAGATAGCAAAATTCCACCAACAATCAATCATTTTACTGATGACCCGCAGATTGACAACCGGCTGGATTTCACCTTTAATGTTGCTAAAGAACGCGAAGTCAGGTATGCACTGAGCAATACCTTTGGATTTGGCGGTCATAACGCCACCGTTATTTTTAAAAAAATGGATGCCTGACCCGTGAAGGGCTCTCCAAAAAAGACTTTCTATACCCGATTGATCCGCATTTTAGGGTTTTTACCCGGCAAAATCGGATTATATGAACTTGCATTCATTCATAAGTCCGCATCCCTTTCAGACTCAAAAGGCAATCCGCTTAATTACGAACGGCTTGAATATCTTGGTGATGCCGTTTTGGGAGTAATCATTGCCGAGTTTTTGTATCGCCAGTTTCCCGATCGGAATGAAGGGTTTCTGACCAAGATGCGTTCCAAGATTGTTAACGGAGATCATTTGTCAATCCTCACCCAACAAATGAGCCTCGACCAGTTGCTGGAGAATCGCATCCAGAATGAACAAGCCAACCGCCATATACTTGGAGATGCTTTCGAAGCATTGATCGGTGCCATTTATCTTGATAAAGGCTATCGCAGAACCCGAAGATTTGTTCTTCGCAGGGTTATAAAAAAACATGTCGATCTGGTGGCCCTGGAGCGGAATGAAACCAACTTTAAGAGCCAGCTGATTGAGTGGGCACAGAAAAACAGAAAAGAAATCACATTTTATACGGATATTGAGCCCTATGATCCCACACTGTTTCTATCCTATGTGGGTATTGGTGACACCCTTTTTGGCAGCGGCACCGGGGTTTCCAAAAAAGAAGCTGAGCAAAATGCTGCTATGGAAACCCTGAAAGAGCTCAATGTCCAAAATGGGGGTAATCAAACTACATGAGGCGAAGATTTATTTGGATCTTATCAATTATTAGTTCCGTTGCGGTTATTGCCCTCATTTTTATTCAATTGATATGGGTTCAGGATGCTTTTGAGGTTCAAAAGCAGCAATTCGATCTGTTGATAAGCAAAAGCCTGGCTCAGATCACTTCAAAACTGGAACTTAAAGAAACTTACAACCAGATTCAGGGAGAATTGGTGCGGTCAGGAGACAGCCTTGGCTTAAAAAGGTTGAACCTTCCCAAATCACTTACTACATCGGAAGACAATCAACCTTATGATTCTCCGGAAATCGACCAAAGTTATTATTCTTTCCAGGACCAGAATCCAGGCAATATTGAAACTCAGGTGGATATAATCTCAGGAGACACCACCATTATTGTTTC
>CAIXKO010000075.1 GCA_903919925.1 uncultured Bacteroidota bacterium
ATAACAGCCACAATCAGGAATGCCACCACGCGGAAACCGATATCCATGCTTTTCATATCGATTGCCACCAGATAAAGGATGGCGACAAACAGCGTTCCGATGGCCAGATATCGATATTTGATATTACGGATTAGTATGCTGAGAATAAAATACACAGCCGAGGCACCAACCCAGGAGAGCGTGATAAACTGCGTTGGTACTGCTTTATAAATGGATAACAGGGTCATGAAAAAGGCGGCGATGAGGAAAATGTTTCTCAGAGCCTCACTCTGCAGGGTTAACCGTTCCTTTTTCCAGTTCAGGAATCGTGCATTAAGCAGTGCAACAATAACAAAAGTAAAGTTGACCGAATCGAGCGAAGGAGATTTTACCAGGTAGAAGAGAAGCATGCCAGCAAATAGAAATGTGTTTACCCAGACCATGAGCCTGGAGCGGAACCAAAGCGCGATGGAAACAACCAGAAGACTCTGCAGGGCAAGGAACAAATACGAAAGCGGCAATCCGGCATACCCATAAATGGTGATACTGATGGAAATGAAACTTACGCAAGCATAAAATGCGGTAATAAAAGCATGTTTCTCCTTGAATTGGAGCAGAGCGGAATATCCGAGGGAGCAAACTGCAATTACGGCAAAAATCACCATGTAACTAGCTTTATAGAAAGCGGCAACCTCCAATATCAGAATCATGGAGAAAAGCAAGGCATTCCAGATAGTAGTGGAAATGCTGAAACTCACCGGCTGCTCTTTTTTATGAAGCAGGATGGAGCCGATTGAGAACAGAATTCCATACATAAACAGGAACACCAGGTTGATTCCTGCTGAATCCCGCATAACAAATGCATTTCCTCCAACCGGATTACCAAACAGCCAGAGAAGATGGTTCAGATAAACGAGAAACAGAGCGAAATAAACCTGTTGTGACCAATTGTTTTGCCAAAGAAGGGTGATTGACAATCCTGTTATTACAGCACCGGAGAGCAGAATAATTTCTGTGACATCAGAAAATAAACCAGCAGAAATCAACATAATCATACCGATTCCCAGTAAAAACTGTGATTTTTTCCGTAATGCATATATAAACTGGACAATCACCGGAATAGCCAGAAAAATGAGGCTCAGGGGTAGATTTTTAATCAAGGGATCACCGGAAAAATAATGAAGGCGCAAAGCGATATAATACAAAAGCAATAGTATTCCGGTTTGGATACGGTTTACCTGCCCGGGGAACTTTTTCCTTAAAAGTAACGTCACCAGATATATTCCGCCGGTGGCTGCCAGGCCGCTCATTGTTGCAGCAAGCGATCCTGAGTTTTTTTGAAAAAGAACCATGAGGAATACCACAAAGAAAATGGAGATGATGCTGCTGATCCAGGCAAATCCATCTTCACCGATAGTGGATTCAATGCCTTTCTGGTTTTCATCACTTTCGGATTCTTCGGGTTCTTCTTCATTCCGGACCAGAAATCGCTTTAGGGAGGAGGATTCCCAGGTGGCAAGCTTGTTTTCCAAAAGCTCAACTCTCGATTGTAATGAATCGATCGATTGTTGCAACCGGCTGAGATCATCTGGGGGAATTTGATCTGAAGTTGTCATAGTGAACGGTTTTTCGGTTTACCAAAAATAGTTTATAGTTTGTGCAATCCAATAATTTTCAGCTGTTTGTCGGATCACAATTCAAAAACGATGATGATCAACTGGAACCCGTAAGATTTTTAAAAAGCAACCGGGAGTGGACCAGGTCATATTGTTTATTTACTATTTTTGGTACCCGATTCGTATACGCACAGAATGGCTATGTAGCCTGGAATTCTAATATGATTGATCTATTACGGAATGTTTAAGATTCTGAACACGGGGATCATGAGGGTACTGGCTCTGGTAATTGTCTGCGCGTTTCAGAATGTGTTTGCATTTGCACAAGTTCCAGACAGTATTTTGAGTCAGATCAAGACGGTTGAGGACCAGAGCAGGTTGATCCGGGAGTATGCCAGGCTATCACACGATCAGATTTTAGCACTGGATCCAAATGCGTTAAGTACCTCCGATATTTATGTTGAGTTAGCTATTAAGTATGGAAAGGATAGGGATTTAGCAGATGCTTTCCACTGTAATGGGATGGCTTGTCAGGCGGAGGAAAACCACATTAAAGCCATCACCAATTTTCTCCAGGAGCAGACCATATGGGAAAAGTTAAGAGATAACTCCGGGTTGGCCGAAGTGTATTATAATCTGGGAGATTGTTACCGGGCTCTTTTCGACTCGAGGCTTGCTGACGAGTATCTGAAGAGAGCCTACGATCAATATGAAATTCTCAGGGATTCTGCTGGTATTGGGAAAGCCCTTAACCGGATGGCGGCTATTAATATCGATTCTTATATGCCGGCAAGAATAGACGAGGGTTATGAGCAGGCTAGCCGTTCGCAATCCATTGCCATTGGGCTTGCTAATTATGATCTCATGATTGCCAATTATGTTTTAATGGGTTCCTATTTCTCCCAGAAAAAAGAACCCGAAAAGTCATTGGAAGTTTTGAACAAGGCGAGGAAATTAATCCCTATGGCCAAGGAAAAATTTCACCTGGCTCTGATTTTAAATAACATAGCAGCTACTTATTATCGGGCGGGAAATCATTTGGAAGCCATTTCGTATGCTAACCTGGCGTATGAGGATGCCATAAATACGAGAACCAATGTATATGAGTGGGTTAGTGCCTGGAGCCTTTATTTGTCATACAATGCTCTGAATAGGATGGATAGCGCAAATAAATACCGGGGCCAGGCTCTCCAGGCAAGGATTAACATTATCAATGAGGTGATGGCTAATCAGAAAAATATTTATGAATTTAAATATCTGAAAGAGAAGTTTAGGATGGACCTGGAAAGTGAGAAAAAGCAGAAAAACCTTATCTATGTTATCTGGATTATTTCATTTTTGCTGGTTACTACTACAGTTGCCTTCCTATATTTTCGGAACAAGCGGTTACGACTTAGTAACAGGTTACTGTCGGAGCAAAACAAAATCATCGAAGAACAAAAAAAGGAATTGTCTTTGTTAACCCTTTATAAGGACAAAGTCTATTCCGTTATTGCACATGATTTACGTAGTCCGTTTAGCGGGTTTATTGGACTTACCGAGATATTGGCAGATGAGATGGACACAAAACTATCGCCGGAACACTATAAAATGGTTGTTGAGTTAAACAAATCGGCTGGAAAACTTCATCAATTGCTCGAGAACCTTCTTCAGTGGGCACAGTTGCAGCAGGGAGCCATCGTAGCTTATCCGGAGCATCTGCCTTTCTCCAAAATGGTGGATGAATCGCTGTACGCCATATTAGAGATGGCAGCAAAGAAAGATATAGCTTTGATAATTCATATTCCCGAAGGTATTTCCGTTTTCGCTGACCGATATCTGCTGGAATCTGTTTTAAGAAATCTAACCTGGAACGCACTGAAATTTACTCCGCGGGGAGGGCAGGTTGAGATTAGCGCTTATCCGGATACCGGTAAGATTATTGTGGTAGAAGTATCGGATAGCGGAATCGGGATGAGTCCGAAAATTCTGGAAAATTTGTTTCATTTCGATAAAACCGTCAACCGATCCGGTACCGACGGTGAGCCATCATCCGGCCTTGGATTAATGATCTGCAAAGAGTTCATTGAGAAAAATGGCGGGAAGCTTCACGTAAAAAGTGAAGAAGGAAAGGGAAGCACTTTTACCTTTACCGTACCTGCCAGTTAAATCAGAGCGGCAGAACCTTCTTTTTGTATACCTCGTTTAATATCTGGCCCATGCAGGCATACATGGCTGAAAGTCCGCAAAAGATCCCTTCAATACCCGCTACCACCTTAATGCCTTTGTTTCCTGTAAAATCGGAAATGGCAAGAAGGAAGAAAAGAATGGTTAGCGTTGAAAAGACTACCTGAAGGGAGCGACTGAGTTTCAGTGTGCCGATAAACATTCCGGCGGTAAAAACTCCCCAAAGCAACAAATACCATCCCATGGCGGTTTCGCTGGATTTTAAACCTTCACCCATAGCTGTTCGCGGAAGTAACCAGATAGTGACGAGTGATATCCAGAAGAATCCATAAGCCGTAAATGCGGTGGCCCCAAAAGTGTTATTCTTTTTCCATTCCTGAACCCCTGCTATCACCTGAGCCAACCCGCCGATAAAGATTCCCATTCCGATGATCATCGAGTTGAGCTCGTAAAGTCCTGCATTGTGCAGATTTAGTAAAACGGTGGTCATGCCAAATCCCAGCAGCCCAAGTGGTGCGGGATTGGAGGTTGTGTCCTTAATGGTCATCAGGTTACCGGAAGTTTCCATAGGTTATTGAATAGTTTTAATTCGTATTGCGTTCGCGTCGAAGATAATCATTGGTCAACAAAAAGCAAAGCGGTGGTTTGGCCGCATACTAGTGTTACTTTTTCTTTTCACGGATTAGTTCCCGGAGATTTTTCATGGTGTAAGAAGCCGAAATCCGGGCTTCATGAATATCCGGACCCATTCCTGACTTGAAAAATGGGGTTAAGCAATAAGATGCGGAAAGTCCGTACCCGATTTTTTTATTAAAGATGGAGAAATTGACTCCGAATTTGGCAGTGCTTGGATTAAAATTCCGGAATTCAGGAGTGCGTATGATTTCTTTCACCTTATTTTCGCCCTCCAGGTATTTCATTTTGTAACGTGCAGTGAGGTTAATATCCAAAAATCCTCCTGCAGTTACCAAAAAACTCTTTCCAATGGCGATGTTGATGTCGGCGGGAAAGTAGAAGGAGGTGGTGATGATTTTGCTTTTTCCATAACCAAAAAAGCTGTTTACATAGTTATGGGAGGTGTCGGGATCAACCATCCAGGAAAGAGAATTTTGAGTCGGATTTGAAAACACCAGGTTTTTAGTTAATCGATACTTGTTAACGGCAAGGCCGGCACCCAGGCTCAGGTAAAATTTATCGGTACCTATATTTATGATATCCAAAGAAGTTCGCATGCCAAAGATATCGAGTATCCCCGATCCAAATCCATTGATTGAGGTAGAGAAATCTGCGGCATCAGGACCGGCAAAAAAGCTGTAGGATAATTGACTTTCCGTGCGGATTTGCCCAAAAAGCCGGACCGGTACTTTTTCCTGCGCAGAAGCCTGAAAGCTAAAAACAGTGAAAGACAGCAGTAAACAAATGAGCGTATGCTTTTTCATAATTTTTATTCATAAAGAGATATTTTTTTCACTTTTATAGCCGAAAGATAGAAAAATCGTGGAATTCCGTATTTTCGGGAGAAATCAGAATGACTATGAATTCAAAAGAACGCGTGCTCACCACCTTCAGCCACCGGATGCCCGACAGGGTTCCGCGTTGGTGTGGCTCATCCCCTGAGTTTTGGGAAAAATCAAAGAAGGCGCTAAACCTGGATGATGAAGGTCTTCGACTTCGGTTTGGGGATGATTTCCGGCGGATCACCGCACCCTATCACGATAAAAACGGAGTGGAGGTGGCCCCATTTGGAATTGCCCGGGGTGGAGTAGGATATGGCATGGCGCTGAGTCATCCGCTGGCTGATGCCGGCATTGAGGAGATGAAGGAATTTCCGTGGCCGGATCCCAATCAGGTTGATATTACAAAACTCAGGGCCCAAGCCTCCGTTCATAGTGAGAATTTTGCGATTCTGGGGGGAGACTGGTCACCGTTCTGGCACGATGTGATTGATTTGGTGGGTATGGAGAACCTTTTTATCCGGATGTATACGGAGCCGGAGTGGGCGCATGCCATCTACGACCATGTTTTTAATTACTACTATGCTGTAAATGAGCGAATATTTGCCGAAGTGGGAGATTTGATCGATATCATGTTTATCGGTAACGATTTGGGCAGCAATAACGGAGCACTGATTGGCACTGATCTTTTCGGAGAATTTATTCAGCCAAAATTTAAGAAAATGGCTGATCTGGGTCATTCTTACAAAAGCAAGGTTTTATTGCATTGCTGCGGCGGATTCAGGGAACTGATGCCGCAAATGATCGAATCCGGAATCGATGGGGTACATGCCATACAGCCATCGTGTTATGGAATGGAACTACACGGGTTGAAAAATGATTTCGGCGATAAGCTGTTGTTCAACGGGTGTATCGATTCACAGTTTGTGGTGATCGAAGGAAAACCCGCTTTTGTTAGGGAAGAAACACGTAAAACTCTCGAAATCATGATGCCTGGCGGTGGATTTGTTGCCGGAGCTAGTCATGATTACTTGCTGGAAGAAACTCCGCTCGAAAATGTTTTAGCGATGTTTGATGCCGTACAGGAGTTTGGATGGTCGAGATTGTAGTGAAGACCCCGGCTTTCCTTTCGCTGCCGCGCATGCTTTACAATCAGATAGGCTACTTTAATGGCGTTCCTGAGTTCGCAGAGCTTTACCGAAACCGTTGACTGGCTATATAATTCCTCGGTTTCGCGATAAAGAATATAGATTCGGTCAAGAGCTCTTTTCAGTCGGGCATTTGTTCTGACAATACCTACATAGTTGGTCATAATCTGTTGTAATTCCCTGGTGCTTTGCGTGATGAGTACCATTTCATCCGGATTTCTAGTTCCTTCATCGTTCCATCTCGGGATATTATTCTGGTGTTTGAGCAACGGTAATTTCCGACCGGAATCGATAGCCGCGCGGTGGGCAAAAACCACTGCCTCGAGCAATGAATTTGATGCTAACCGGTTTGCCCCATGCAAACCTGTACAAGCCACTTCGCCTGCTGCATACAGGTTGCGTATGGTAGTTTTCCCATTCTCATCGGTCCGTATACCTCCGCAGAAATAGTGAGCGGCAGGCACCACCGGAACGGGTGTTTTTGTCATATCGATTCCGATAGAAAGGCATTTTTGATAAATATTGGGGAAGTGAGCCTTGAGGCTTTCGGGTTCAATATGCGTGCAATCGAGATTAACAAAATCCTCGCCCCGGTTTTTAAGTTCCGTATCGATGGCACGTGCAACGATATCCCTGGATGCCAGGGAACCACGGGCATCATATTTTTTCATGAATTCCTCGCCATCCTGAGTTTTCAGTATCCCTCCAAAACCACGAACGGCCTCAGAAATCAGGAATGACGGGCGTTCGCCCGGATTATAGAGACTGGTGGGATGAAACTGAAAAAATTCCACGTGGTCAACGTAAGCCTTTGCCCGGTATGCCATGGCTATCCCATCGCCCGTAGCGATTGGCGGATTAGTGGTTGTTTGGTAAATGTAACCGCTGCCTCCGGTGGCTAAAAGAGTAATTTTCGAAAGGATGGTATCGATGCGCCGGTTGGCGATATCAAATGTATAGGCTCCATAGCACTCAATCTCGGGATTACCACGAAAAACAGGAGTTCCCATATGATGCTGGGTGATGAGGTCCAGCGCAAAAGACCGCTCCATGATGGTAATATTTTGGTGGGCCCTGACCCTTCCGGAAAGTGCGCGCATAATTTCGGCCCCGGTGCTATCCTTATAATGAAGGATCCGATGCTCGGAATGGCCGCCCTCGCGGTTCAGATTAAACTTGCCGTCCGTATCCTTATCAAAGTTTGCCCCCCAGCCAATCAGGGATTTAATTTGCTCGGGTGCCTCGTTTACCACCATTCTCACAATCTTTTCATCACACAGTCCGTCTCCGGCAATCAGGGTATCCTGAACATGTTTTTCGAGGTTATCTGGTGCATACATGACCGATGCAATACCCCCCTGGGCATACCAGGTATTTGTTTCTTCCAGATTTGTTTTACTGATGAGAATAACCTTGCCAAACTCAGCAACCTTCAGCGCAAAGGACATCCCTGCGAGTCCGCTGCCTACCACCAAGAAATCAGTTTTGTGTTCCATTGGTGCAAAAATCGGATAAATTAAGGAATTACCCTATTTTTGGACCCTGATATACCGATAGTTTCAAAAATATGAATCAAGAAGAAGTATTTAAAAAGCTGGTTTCCCATTGTAAGGAGTACGGTTTTGTTTTCCAGTCGTCGGAAATTTACGATGGGCTGAGCGCTGTGTATGACTACGGCCAGTACGGTGTGGAGTTAAAGAATAACATCAAAAAGTATTGGTGGGAATCCATGGTGCTTTTGCATGAAAATGTGGTAGGAATCGATTCCGCCATATTTATGCATCCCACCATTTGGAAAGCCTCCGGGCATGTGGATGCATTCAATGATCCGCTCATCGATAATAAAGATTCGAAAAAGCGCTATCGTGCCGATGTGCTGATTGAGGAGGAGATGGCCAAAATGGAGGGTAAAATTGAGAAGGAGATCGAAAAGGCAGCCAAGCGTTTTGGGGAGTCATTTGATGAAACCATGTTCAGGCAAACCAATCCGAGAGTTACGGAAATTCAGGCAAAAATTGAGGCGCTGCATACACGGTTTGCCAAGGCGCTGAACGATGGCGATCTCACGGAACTCAGGCAGATCATTATAGACAGTGAAATTGTTTGTCCGGTTTCCGGTACCCGCAACTGGACGGATGTGCGCCAGTTTAACCTGATGTTTTCCACCGAGATGGGCTCAACGGCTGACGGAGCTTTAAAAATCTACCTCAGACCGGAAACTGCTCAGGGAATATTTGTGAATTATCTGAATGTTCAGAAAACCGGGCGGATGAAAATCCCGTTTGGGATTGCCCAGATCGGGAAAGCTTTCCGCAATGAGATTGTTGCCCGACAGTTTATTTTCCGGATGCGCGAATTCGAACAGATGGAGATGCAGTTTTTTGTAAAACCTGGTGAAGAGCTAACGTGGTTTGAACATTGGAAAGCC
>CAIXKO010000076.1 GCA_903919925.1 uncultured Bacteroidota bacterium
GGGGCGCGTGGATTGAAATTTCGTCACCGCTTTTCAACACTACCACCTCCCGCCGCAAAACACTGCCCCCCTCCCAGGGGAGTTGATTTTACTATTCTTCCATAAGGGGTAAAAAGGAAGGATTCCGGTGAGGATATCACGATTTCAATATCGGATTTAAAACAGAGGGGTAAAGTGAGCTTCGGATGGATAACTATCGGGCAATACGAGTCCAAAGGGAGTTTCCCGCCTGTTTTTTTATGGATTCGATATCCATAAAAAGACAAAGCGGGCATCAGTTTCCTGACACCCGCCAACAACCATCGGTGTAAAACTTCGCCGTCGGTCGTTTCCCGCCTAAAAGGGTTGGTCCGGTTATTAGCCGTCCTGATATTTCTTTTGTAGTTTCTCTCCTTCATATTCACGGTAGCTTGGACCATGGATCTCCACTTTGATAGAATAATGAAAGATTCTGTCTAATATTGCCTTGGTGGAGATCGGGTCTCCCAGGTAATCCGCCCAGTCGACTTCTTCCACATTGGTTGTAAAAATCAGAGGTTTATGCAGTTTATAGCGCTCATCGATAACCTTAAACAGCAGATGGGCTTCCTTGGTTACCTGCAACTCCAGCCGGTCGTGACCCATTTCATCAATGACCAGCAGGTCCGGATTCACGTACTTTCTCATCCGTTTCAACAGCGTCTTTTCGTATACCCCTGCATTTAAATCATTCAACATTCCGGCACAGCTGGTATAAAACACGTTATATCCTTTTTCACACGCCATCAGGGCCAGGGCACGGGCCAGATGAGATTTTCCGGTCCCACAATCGCCGATAAAGAGGACCGATTCCTTCTGGCGCATAAAATCCATCGTCGAGAGATCCATGATCAGCTTCTTCCGCAGCTTGGGTTGAAAAGGAAAATTAAAGTCAGAAAGCAGCTTGCAGGGTTGAGGCAACCGGCTCTCCCGTATCCGGTACCGGATACTTCTTTCCCGCCGTGCATTGGTTTCCAACTGCACAACATCGTACAAAAACTCGTAAAAGCCAACCGCCGAGGTATTGGCTTTTTCAATCAGCGATTCGTACTGAAGGGGCAATGTCTTTAACCCCAGGAACCGGCAGTTTTCTAAAAAAGCAGCGTGCTCTTTATTTATCATCTCTTTACTCATTTCTTTATCATTCAGGTGTATCTGTCGTTTTTATGGTCGTCTTTACGGTCAGGGAATATTCTCAACTCATTCTTCTTGGTCGCATTGAGCGAAAGGAAGTTCTCGATGGAAGAGGATTCATATACTTTGTGCAGCAGGGCCCGCCGGACGGCCAGCACAATGTCGTCGGCATAATAATTGACTTTCAGCGAAAGTAGCCGCAGTAAATGATGGGTATAACTGCCCGGTTTATGCCGCTTGATCTGTTCGATATACGCGGTCATTTCCGGGCCAAAAACCTCCAGCCGGCTCGTGAGATCACTCACCGTCAGACTAACCTTTCGGCTGCCTGGCTGAGAAGGTCGTCCGATATAACGATCAGGGCTGCCTTTCGCTGCGATCGGGTATCGTTTGATCTCCTCACAAAGGGGTGAGTAAATGATGACCTCGGTATCACTCAAACGGACCATGCACGTTTCAAACATGTATGCTTTGGGGACTGCGTAATAATATCCGCGATACTCCACACAAGCCTCATTGTTGACCACCCGGTATTCCAAAAGCGAGGTGTCGTACTGCTCCCTGGGTAAAGCCAGTAAAAACGGGTGTTCTTCTCCGTACAGATCGATCGGACGCCTACGGGTGGTGCGATGGATGCGCAGATCATTTCTTTCCTGCAACCATTTTTTTAACGACTCTTTCAGATCTGTGAGATCAAAAAACGTACGGGCATTTAAAAAATTCGTCTCCAGATAGTAGAACGGCCGTTCGATTTTCAGGTCCTCCGTCGGCTTACCCGGATGGATAGTCAGCGGCCGGAAACGATAAAAGGTGGCGAACTCCATAAAGTTTTTATTGAATACCGGAGCTCCCATCTCCCACCGGTCCACGCAGGCTTTCTGATTATCACCCTTGATCTCGCGGGGCACCCCGTCAAAATATAAGAAATTGCTTACCAGGCATTTAAACAGCGTCCGCTGGGTCTTGTCTTCCACCACTTCAATATACTGCCGGCGGGAGTATCCCAATATGAAACTGAAAAAGGTGACCTTTTCCCGCTTGCCATGCTCGGCAAATTCAATGTAATACTCGCTCCAGTCATGGTATCCCCGCTGCCCGCGCGTGGTCTCGATACAGATAATCGGTTCTTCCACCTTTTTTCCCCGTATTTGCTTCAGATAATCAGCCAATATGGTGATCCCTCCCTCGTACCCTTTATCCTGGATCAACTCAAAAATGCGCTGATTCGTCGCCGCAGGGTCGGTATACTTTTCCAGCAACTCCCCGATATATTCTTTGTGCGGCCCCAACTTCTTGCTAACCTTTGGTTTTGAGGAAAGGGCCGTTATTGCCGTTCCCATGGAGCGGTTCTGCTCATTCATGCCCAAAATACGGTCCACCCGCTCGCGGCTGATGTTGAACTCCCGGGCCAGGCGCCGGACGGTCCAGCCTCTTCCATGAAGGGTGACCAGATTGTTTTCCAAGGATTCGTCTTTCATCTTTCTTGCATTTTCTTATCAATAACCGATGCGATTGCCGATGCTTTTTGTCCCACCCTTTTCAGCTTTGGATGTAAGATCACCTGTTCCATCTCACTTAAGGATTCCGTCTTGATATGGCTGTACTGGCTGAAAAAAATATTCTGCTGCAGATACAATAGTTCCGCCGTCTTCAGCAGCAGGTTGCCATGCTTGCACAAACGGGAGTCATAAATTTCCTGATCTTTCGTAGCCTTTTCGATCGCTTCCAGGGGATGGCTCAGCAAGTACTCACGCTCCTCTTTTTTCTCTGAACACAGGTACCGATCGATCAGCCAGGCGCTATCGCGGCTGCTGATCCGGTGAGCGATGATCGACTGCGTAATCTCCCCCTGATTGCCACGTGGCAATTTGATGATCGCCCTGGCATGGGCCGCGCTGATCTTTCCCATCCGAAGCTGCGTCTGAACCAACTCTTCCAACCGCTCCACCAGCGAGATCCGCCGGCAAACCCACGCCTGGGAGTAACCCGTCAGCTCGGAGATCTGTTTCTGGTTCATCTGATGTTCTTTCTTCAAACTGAAAACAATCAGACCTTCTTCGTAGTCAACCAGCGAGTGGCTATCACGGTTATAGGCCAGGATCATGGCCTTACCCAGGCTCTCATTCACATCCAGTACTTTCCCCAGCAAATCGGGCAGTCCCGATTGTTCGCACGCAAAAAATCGCTTAAACCCATCGATCAGTTGGTATCTATCCCCGATGCGGCGGGTGATCACCGGTTGCAGCTGCCCCACACGTTCCATCGATTGTTGCATCAACTTGATTTGTCCGGGGTAAATCAGCCGATAAATGGATAAACTGGTATCAAATGATTCCAGTTTTATGTGTTCCAATACCGCTTCTGATTCCACTTTGAGTCCCATATTCATTTTCCCTTTTCCATTTCACGCAAAGCTATATCCCTCCAACGGGCCTTGCAATCGAGTCTGTCTTTACAAAATCGATGAATCTGAAAGTAAATGTGCCGATATTTGCTGCAAACCAGTCAGTTGCACGATTAACGCGTCTGTCTTTACAAAATTTTCAGGCGTCTTTCCGGATGCGTTCGACCGGTATGGAAAAAGTGCGTAAAACCCACTGGGAATAAGACTTTCCGAAGATAACGCGTCTGTCTTTACAAAATTCTTTTTGGCACCGGAAAGTTTCTTTTCATGATACTTTTTTAGCCGCTTTTTTCGGTTGTCTTTCACATAATCCGCATGATTTTCCCGGTATTCCCTTTGATAGGTATACCCACGCGGTTTCTCCCGCCAATCCGTTTTTGATTGTATCCGGGCTTCCCTATAATCTTTGTCTGTTTGATTCATTTTCTGGTCCCAGATAGCTTTCCTCGCCAGTTGACAAGTCCGTGAACCACAAAAGCGCTGGCCCTTTTTTATTCGGACATTTTTCCTCGTCCTTTTTCCACAGTGTGTACAGATGAATGTTGATGCCATCGCCTATGTCTTTTCGTAAACCTTGAAAAAACATAGTAAGAAATATTCCTGCTGAATCGATTAGCGAAATCAACTTATAAAAACACCTGGCAGTGTTTTATTCCGGTGAGTGGCAGTGGTAATGACCGGCGCTTAAATACTTTCCCCCCCTTCCCCCCTTCATCCTTACTTCCCCCTTAACCCTTAACCCTTAACCCTTACTTTCCCCCCCCCTTCCCCCCTTCATCCTTACTTAACCCTTAACCCTTAACCCTTAACCCTTTACCCTTAATTAAGCTGTTAAGGAGATCACAGCTCTTTTCCCCCTACCTTTACCAAATATTCAAATAAACAACAAAATGAATCACTCAGGAAATCCTCATACCTTCCATATCCCGGTAATGGGGATCGGTTATTCCATCGATACTGCCGTGCGCGTGGCTCCTTACGGCATATCCTCGGTAATTTCCCTTGTAGACGATATGCTCATGGAAAAGATGAGAGAATTTTATAGCCAAAAACTAAATATCCCTTTTCAACCCATATCCCGTAAAATTAAAGACTTTAGAGCCAAGCGTATAACATCGTACCTCAATCTGGTTGATTCTATGGTCAGGGAGAAATTCGAGGAGATCAAGCATGCCGCTATAGGGAAGAAAGAGGAATTTGACCGGTATATTGAGATGCTGCCTGATTTTTCAACACTAAAAAAGGAATTCAATGACCTGATAGCAGAAAAGGCCAGCATTAATGATATCAAAAAGTGGGCGCAGCAAAGACTGCAACCCGGTTCTATCGATGTCAACATAATGACAAAGCTTGATAAAGAAAATTATGTTCACGGTAACACGCTGCCACAGGAATTTAATGATGCACATGCCGCGCTGCGTGGATTTGCCGAGAGTAATCTCGAATCTTCCATCGTGCTTTCTGCTGGAATGAACCCGAGATTGTATGCCTATCTCGAGAATTTTGATGATTTTTATCCTGATCAGAATGGTTACCTGAAAAAGAAAATTGTTCTTAAAGTCAGCGATTACCGATCCGCAATCATTCAGGGAAAGTTTTTGGCTAAAAAAGGGATATGGGTATCAGAATACCGTGTTGAATCGGGCTTAAACTGTGGTGGCCATGCCTTTGCTACCGATGGATTTCTGCTCGGTCCCATCCTCGAAGCATTTAAAAACTCACGAAATGATCTTACTCAGGAAGTTTACCAGCTGTGGGCTCAGGCCTTGATTGCTAAAAACCGCCCGGTTCCGGCTGAGATTCCTGAAATGCGCATCACCGCACAGGGTGGGGTTGGTACGGCGGACGAGCAGGAATTTCTTATGGATTATTACGGACTGGATTCAGTAGGCTGGGGGAGTCCGTTCCTGCTGGTTCCTGAGGCTGTTACCATGGATGAGGAAACCCGGCATCAATTGTGCGAATCAACTGAAGATGATGTTTATCTGAGCGGAATCTCCCCGCTGGGTGTGCCATTCTATTCACTCAAAGGCAATTCAAAAGACGTGGAAAAAGAAAGCAGAATTATGAAAGGCAATCCCGGCAGCCCTTGCCCTAAACGCTATGCATGCCTCGATACTGAATTCACCGATAAACCAATTTGCACCGCCTCTCGCGAATATCAGCAAATGAAACTCGATCAGCTCGACCATTTGCAACTGAGCCACGAGGATTATCAAAAACGATATGATGCCATTGTCGAGAAATCTTGCATCTGTGTTGGCCTCGGAACCGCTTCTTTACTCGCTAATGATTTGAATCATAAATCTGAAGGCCCTGGGGTATCCGTTTGCCCCGGACCCAATATGGCCTATTTTACCCATGAAGTTTCTCTACCTGAAATGGTGGGCCATATCTATGGGAAAAATAACGTAATCGAACGTACCGACAGACCCCACATGTTTGTTAAAGAACTGGGGATTTACGTGGATTACCTTAAAAACCGGCTCGCTCCCAAATTGAATCCGGCTAACCCAAAGGAGAAAAAAACGCTCGATGCTTTCCATGACAATATTAAGGAAGGTATCCGCTACTATAAGGAACTTTTCTCCGGCAAGCTAACCCAGCTGCAAGGCAAAGTGGATGAAGTCCTCCGTGAACTCGATAAAAAAGAAGCCGAACTCGGTTAAATTGTAGGGGTTGAAGATTTTCAACCCCCTTTCTGCCCTCCTGCCTTTCTTCCCTCCTGACTCGTCTTGAAAAAAGCTATCTTTGCTACTATTAAGCACTAAAAATGGATACTGCCAACCTTGATTTCAATAAACGCTATTCTTACGCCGACTACCTCACCTGGATGGACGATGCCAGGAGAGAACTTTACGATGGATTCATTAAGTTGA
>CAIXKO010000077.1 GCA_903919925.1 uncultured Bacteroidota bacterium
AAAAGAGTTGTCGGACTTGCTGCATTTTTCGGAGGAGGAGGCCCATATCCTGAAAGATGCCATCAATGCCGTTGACGACAACAATGAGCTAAAGGCCAACCTGATACGCAAACTCTATTCATTATATGATTTTAACCGGGTAGCCGATACGGTGGTTCACCCCGACCGTCTGCCTGTGATCCGGAACCTGATGAAAGCCATCCGCGGGGAGCGCCAGGTGGTGATACGCGATTACCATTCCTCGCACGGCAAACTGATCCGTGACCGTTTGGTGGAACCGTTCGATCTGACAGCCAATTACACATCTGTCTGGGCCTTTGATCCGGAGAGCAGGAAGAACAAGGTTTTCCGCACCTCGCGCATCCGTTCGGTGGATGTTACTGACAACGGCTGGCAGTTTGCTGCTGAGCATAAAAAGGAGCCCTGCGATGTATTCCGGGTATATGGAACAGAAAAACTGTCAACCAAACTCCGTTTATCGCTAACTGCTTATAATCTGATCATTGAAGAATTTCCCTTATCGGCACCATTCATCCGCAAAATCTCCGACCAGGAGTACCTTTTTGATGGCTGGGTAACCTCCTGGGAGGGCATCGGCCGGTTTGTTATGGGCCTTTGCAGCGAAGTAGAAGTACTCTCGCCCAAACCATTCAAAATCTTTCTTTTAAACAAAGCCGAAGCCTTTGTCAAAAAGAATGGGAGATGACAGGGGTTGGCAGTTTTTATGACTAATTTTCAATCCGATATTAATCCGAGAAAGAAAATATAATAAAAAATGATTGCCCATATCAAACAGACTCCTGAAGGCTTTGAAATTCAGACATTGGATGATCACTTACTTGGCACAGCAAAGCTGGCTCAAAGCTTTGCACAGGATTTTCGTAACCCTTATTGGGGTTTGGTTTTAGGATCGTACCACGATTTAGGGAAATACTCCAAAGATTTTCAGGAATATATAAAAGAGAAATCTGGCTATGAAGAAGATGATCAGAAAAGGCCAAAAACTGATCATACCTCGGCGGGTGCTATTCTAATAAAAGAAATTCTTCCTAATTTTTATTGGCAACCTTTAGCTTATTGCATTGCCGGCCATCATGCCGGTTTACATAATTGGCTCCATGAAATTGATATTTCAGGAGATTTAAGTGATAGACTTAAAAAGAAGGAGTTCCTTGACGCAATCCGAAGTGAACTCCCCCAAGATTTAATCGAGGTTAATAGGTTCAATCCTCCGACCGGCAAAGCATTGCCACCCGAACAGATGCATCTTTGGATTCGAATGTTATATTCCTGTTTGGTTGATGCCGATTACTTAGATACCGAGCGTTTCATGAACCCTATATCTTTTTCAATGCGTGGGAAATACACAGGGATCGACGATCTTAAGATTCTTTTTGATGATTATATGAAAGAAATGTCCAAGTCTGCACGACCTACTCATATAAATCTTAAACGCGAGGAGATTCTCAATGAATGCATTAGTAATGGAGAATTGGAACCAGGCTTTTTTTCCATAAACGTACCTACTGGCGGAGGCAAGACTTTATCTTCAATGGCCTGGGCCTTGGAACATGCTGTGAAATATAATAAGCAGCGTATTGTTTTTGCCATACCATATACAAGCATTATTACCCAAACTGCCCAGATTTACCGGGCTGTTTTTGGTGAAAACAATGTAATTGAACACCATAGCAATATTGATGAAAAGGCAGATTCTTTAGAACGTAAACTCGGAACGGAGAATTGGGATGCACCCATTGTTGTTACAACGAATGTTCAACTTTTCGAGTCATTATTTGCAAATAAAAGCTCCAGATGCCGCAAGTTACATAATCTGGCAAATAGCATTATTATTCTTGACGAAGCACAGATGCTCCCTCCCGATTTTTTGAAACCTATTCTCTCGGTATTACATGGGTTGGTCAACAATTATGGTGTATCTGTCCTGTTCTCAACCGCCACACAACCTGCGTTGACTGGTAGAATCGGCGGATCTGGAAAAAATGCATTCGAAGAAATTGAACAGGATTCCGTCCGCGAAATAGTTACCGGTTATCGGCAATTGGCAATCGACCTGAAGCGGGTAAAAGTTCAGATGCCCTTTGATACCAATAAACCAACTGAATGGGCAGAAATCGCTAATGAATTACAAAAGGAAAAGCAGGTGCTTTGTATCGTCAATACCAGAAAAGATTGCCGCGAGCTTTATAACCTCATGCCAGAAGGAACTATCCACCTATCGCGTATGATGTGTTCTGCTCATGTAATGGATTCAATTTTAAAAATAAAACTATTACTGAAAAACAAGGAACCTGTTCAAGTTATAAGTACACAGCTTATCGAAGCGGGCGTAGATATTGATTTCCCGGTTGTTTACCGTGCTTTAGCAGGTCTTGACTCTGTTGCCCAGAGTGCAGGCCGGTGTAACCGGGAAGGAACACTAAATGAAGAAGGAAAGTTAGGGTTGACCAAAGTGTTTTGCACCATCAAAGGCACACCTCCCGGTTTGATGCGGTGTGGGGCAAATGCTCTTATCGAGTTGGCGGAAAAATATAAGAGTCAAGATTTCCTGGAACCCGATATGTTTCAAAAATACTTTAGACTTTTTTACAGCAAAGTAAAAGATTTTGACAAACCAAAGATTGAAAATTTGTTGGTACAAGATGCACATCAAATGAAATTCCAGTTTGCCACTGCCGCTCGTAATTTCAGGCTGATTGATGACAAAGGGGCACAAAGCATTCTGGTAGAATACAAAGAAGGTGCAGATTTGATTGGTATTTTGAAAAGAAAAGGGCCTGAGCCATGGTTGATGCGAAAACTACAGCGATATTCAGTTTCCATAAATGTTCGTGATTTTGAGGAAATCAAGAAGTCCGGGCTTGTTGAAGAAGTGCATGGTTGTTGGGTGCAAGCATACGAAAATCTTTATAATTCAAAAGCTGGAATAATGAGTAACGGAGAATGGCTGGAAGAAATACATATCATTTAATAAAATAAAGGAGATTCCGCATGGAATTTTACAACAAAGAGTTTTGCATTGAAGTCTGGGGAGATTATGCATGTTTTACCCGACCTGAAATGAAGGTGGAACGGGTCAGTTACGATGTTATAACACCATCGGCTGCGCGTGCAATTTTTGAAGCAATCTTATGGAAACCAGCCATACGATGGAATGTAACAAAAATCGAAGTGCTAAACCCAATTAAATGGGTTTCGGTTCGGCGTAATGAGGTAGGAAAAGTCATGAGTCCGCAAACAAAACAGATTTTTATTGAAGATGATCGTCAGCAAAGAGCTGGACTGTTTTTACGCGATGTCAGGTATCGGTTACATGCCGAACTGGAATACATTAACCCGGTTAATCGTAATCCAAATCGGCTCACAGTTCCTGATGAACTTATCGATCCTGATGAAGAACAGTTAATCGGTAAAAGTGAAAACCCGGGGAAATATAATGCCATGTTTGAGCGCAGGGCCCGAAAAGGGCAGTGTTTCAATCAACCTTATTTGGGCTGTCGGGAATTTTCGGCGCATTTCCGATTAATCGAAAGTCCGGAAAAGGAGAAGAGTGGTGCGATTCTCGAATCCTACGATTTAGGGTTTATGCTTTACGATATGGACTTTTTTGACGAGAAAAATCCTAATACCATGTTTTTCAGAGTGAGAATGAACAATGGGGTTATTATTGTTCCGCAAAGGGATAGCGAGGAGGTTCGAAAATGATATTACAAGCATTGTATGCATATTATGAGCGTAAGGGAAACCTAGCTCCTCAAGGTTATGAATGGAAAGAGATTCCTTTTCTAATAGTGATTGATGAGCAAGGTTGCTTTGTAAATCTTGAAGATACACGAACGGGAGAAGGGAAGAATAAAAGAGCAAACGCATTTTTAGTTCTTAAAACAAGGAGCAGAACAGGTGCGAATGCTTTTCAGACACCAAACATCTTCTGGGATCACTATGGATTTGTTTTAGCTCATCCAAAAGAGAAAGACGAAAAGAAATCAAAAGAGCGATTAATAGAAGATTCTAACAAACAGCACAATACTTTTGTTACTACTGTTAAAAAGATATCGGAGGAACATCCTAATAATAAGGAATTTGCTGCAGTAGTCAAATTTTTTGAACAAGAGAATCAACATCAAAAGGTATTTGAGCATGAGTATTGGAAAGAGTGTAGCAAAATCCCCGGCTGTAATGTTTCTTTTCGAATTGTTGGGGAAATGAAAATAGTTGCCGAACATGATGATTTGAAATTAATTGCAACCCCTGCACCTGCTCAGGACAAGGAAGCCGGTGAATTATCTGAATTGAGTGTTGAAGGGGTTTGTTTGATTACTGGAACGAAAGGCCCTTTGGCAATTCTGCATACTGCAACCTCCCTGCCAGGAGGCAAGAGCGGAGGTAAGTTAGTTGGCTTTCAAAGGAATTCTGGATACGATTCATATTACAAAGAGCAAGGATTAAATGCACCTGTATCCAAGAAGGCAGAAGACGGTTATACAACCGCACTTAACGTGTTACTCGGGAAGGATTCACCCAATAAATTTAGGCTTTCAGATATTTCGGTTTTATTCTGGTCAGAAGTGCAAACAAGTTTTGAAAACCAGTTTGCTTTCTTTTTCTCTGCACCTCTGAAAGACGATCCTGATAGAAATGCCAGAGAAGTTAAGACTCTATTTGAATCAGTTCATTCTGGGAAATTGAATACCGACGGAGATACGTCCTTTTACATTCTCGGGTTGGCTCCAAATGCAGCCCGGATTTCTGTTCGTTTCTGGAAAACCGGTAAGGTTAAAGACTTTGCGGAAAATATAGCCTTACACTTTTCAGATATAGATATTATTCATGGGAAAAGCGATGAAAGAGAATATTTTACGCTCTTCAATTTGCTTTCCAATATTGCCTTTGAATATAAGGTGGATAATGTACCTCCAAACTTATCCGGAAAGGTGATGGAGTGTATTCTGGATGGATCTTGTTATCCTGTGACCCTTCAGCAACAATGCATTCGCCGTATTCGTGCTGAGCAGCACGTAAATCGCATACGTGCAGCAATCCTTAAAGCATACTTAAATAGAAAGCAAAGAATTCATAACAAAAACGAAAAACAAATAACAATGGCTTTAGATTTAGAAAATTCCAACCAAGGCTACTTATGTGGTCGCCTGTTTGCCGTCCTCGAGAAAATTCAAGAGGAAGCGCAGCCAGGCTTAAATGCAACGATTAAAGATCGTTTCTATGGAGCAGCTTCCAGCACTCCGGTTACGGTTTTTGGAAGGCTATTAAACCTGACCAATCATCATCTCGCCAAATTACATCCAGGTAGAAAAACTAATCTGGAAAAACTAATTCAGGAAGTAATGGGTAGCATAAATAGTAACGGCATGCCTGCTCACTTGTCTCTCGACGACCAGAGTCGTTTTGCAATTGGGTACTATCACCAACGTCAGGATTTGTTCATAAGTAAAGAAAATAAAAACTAAAAGAAAGAGAGAATATTATGTCTGAAATGATTAAAAACCGATACGATTTTATTTTGTTATTTGATGTTACCGATGGTAACCCGAATGGAGACCCTGATGCAGGAAACCTCCCTCGTGTTGATGCTGAAACTGGTATGGGCTTAGTTACGGATGTGTGTATAAAGCGAAAAGTTAGAAACTTTGTACAAATCGTAAAGAAGGCTGAAAAGCCATTTGACATCTTCATTAAGGAAAAGGCCGTATTAAACCGACTGATTGATGAATCCCACGAGCAAAATGAGGTTAAAACAAAGGAAAAAGCCGGAGATAAAACAGAGGCTGCACGTAGATGGATGTGTTCGAATTACTATGACATTAGAACCTTTGGTGCTGTTTTAAGTACTGGTAAGAATGCTGGTCAGGTTCGTGGTCCAGTACAATTGACCTTTGGTCGATCTGTTGATCCGGTGGTCGCTCTTGAACATAGCATCACGCGAATGGCAGTGGCAACTGAGGCGGAAGCTGAAAAGCAAAGTGGTGATAACCGGACAATGGGGCGAAAGTATACTGTCCCTTATGGACTTTACCGTACTCATGGATTTATCTCTGCGCATTTAGCTGAGCAAACTGGATTTTGCGAAGATGATCTAAATTTGTTTTGGGATGCATTGAAATCGATGTTTGATCATGACCATTCAGCAGCACGCGGTATGATGAGCACACGTAAACTTTTGGTGTTTAAACATTCTACAGCATTAGGAAATGCTCCTTCACATCAGCTTTTTGATTTAATAAAAATAAGTCGCAAAGATGAAATAAAGCCAGCACGTGCTTTTTCCGATTACTCGATTTCTTCAACGGAAGAGATAGTACGCAACTTGCCACAAGGAGTTGAATTTTTAGAGATTGTATGAGTATTGATAGGTATTCCGATGATGATCTTCTGATGCTTTCCGGTATTCAGCACATGGCTTTTTGTGAACGGCAATGGGCATTCATTCATATTGAGCAGCAATGGGAAGAAAATAGGCAAACTATTGAGGGTCATCACCTGCACGAGCGGGTTGATGACCCTTTAGAATCTGATACCCGGAATGATGTTGTTAATTTGCGTGCTGTCCCCATAGCATCCTATCGGTTAGGGTTATCCGGTATCGCTGATGTTATCGAGTTTTTCCGGACAGATAGCTTTGGTTTGGTTTTACCGGGACACTCCGGGAAATGGCATCCTCATCCGGTAGAGTACAAGCGGGGCAAACCAAAGCCTGACGATCGGGATCAGGTACAGTTGTGCGCTCAGGCTATATGTCTGGAAGAAATGTATGATATTGATATTAAGAAAGGTGCCCTTTTCTACGGCGAAACCCGTCATCGGGAGACTGTGGAATTAACTATTACACTACGTAACCGTGTTAATGAACTTGCCTTAAGGATGCACGAATTATACAGACTAGGACAAACTCCTTTGCCTGTGTATAAAAGCCACTGCAAGGCGTGTTCATTGGTCGATATCTGTTTGCCGCAATCCATTCAGCGCACACATGATGTGAATAAATTTCTGGAGGAGCAAA
>CAIXKO010000078.1 GCA_903919925.1 uncultured Bacteroidota bacterium
AGCTCAACCTGAGAAAGTAAAGGGTTTGTAGTTGCCAAAAGAGTCAGGAGCAAAAGGATGGACCTGGAGAGCTTTCTGTGCAGGTTGCAAAGAAGTTGACTCATGGGTGGTATAATTTTTACGAAGATACCAAAATTATGAGGGAGGCAGAAAGTATTGATTATCCGGATTGGTACCTCAATACCACCAGTTTTTATAACTAAAACCCCATTTCACCAATAAATCCGGCAAAATACATCGGGAGCGACAGGAGTGAATATTCAATCGTTTTGTTTTCACCGTTAACGCGGATGGCAGTCTGCAAATGGATGCCATCATTTGGAAGGTCGAGATTAAAACGAATGCCTTTTTGCTTTCCGTTGGTTCCCAGAAAAACCTGCATGGATTTTAGCGTTCCGGTTTTTCCGGCTTTTACTTCTACCGGGTATATTTCATTTCCTTTTTGCAGGAGATAGTCGATCTCAGCGTTTGAGTTTTTTGCTTCACGCATCCAATAGTATAATTTTGTTTCTCTGAAAACCGGAGACGAAGCAATGAGTTCCTGACCCACAAATTGCTCAGCGAGTGCTCCTTCAAAATCTGTGGCCAGATTTTGAATATCGGTCAAGCGTATCTGTGCCAGGTGACAGGCAAGCCCAATGTCAAAAAATACCGACTTAAAGGTATCCTCATCAACATATTGTGTGATTGGCGGATTCACCGATTTTGTTTTGCGCACCAAATGAATAACCCTGCTCATTTCCAGTTTCAGTAATGCTTGCTTCAGCTGAGAAGATTGAACGTTTCGATCGATATTGACATATTTAACTTTGTGGCCAATATTGTTGGCAACATAATGCAAAGATGATTTCAAAAGCTCCTGCTCACGCCGTGTCCCATATTTTGAAAAATCATATTGCAGGGAGGTCAGAATATTGGAATGGACCTTTTCAACCTCGAGAAGATTGCCGGTATCGATATAGGTTTGTACAGCTTCCGGCATGCCACCGATGAAAAAGTATAACCGCAGGAATTCCGAAATTTTTGAATGAATGGCTGAGCTGAAATCCTTTCCGGGCAAGAAATCCTGCATGTACCGACAAAGACCGGTTTCACCGATTGACATGCAGAACTCCATGAAATTGAGCGGATACAGATACGCATATTCAACACGTCCAACAGGCATGGAATAGTGCATTTCATGGAGCGTGTGATCAAGCAGGGATCCTGCTGCGATGACATGCAGATCCGGCATCTGTTCGTAAAAATACCGGAGGGCTGCAATTGCTGCCGGGGAAGCTTGAATTTCATCAATAAAGAGCAGCGTTTTTCCAGCCAGCACCGGAACATTATATAAGATGGTTAATTCATTGATGATGATGACCGGGTTATTGCTTTCAAAAACCGATTTCAGCTTGCTGTTTTTCTCCAGGTTAACCTCCAGATAGTATTCAAAATTATCCTTACTAAATTCCCTGATAATGAACGTTTTGCCTACTTGCCTTGCCCCTCTTAAAATCATGGGTTTTCTCCTGGGACTATCCTTCCAGGTTTTCAGGTACTCTTCAATGGTTCGTTTCATTTAATTTCAATCATGCCTGATCAAAGATACATCAAACATAGATTAAAACCGTCAACACTATTGGATAATAGTATTGTTTTGTTAAAAACACTATTGGAATTTATTGTATAATGATTGCAAACACAATTGGAATTCCGAAATATCGGCTGATTCCTCCACGATCCGCTTTTTTTTTGGCGACAAAATAACTAAAACCGGATGATCATCATCCTTGTGGTTTTTCATTATAATTTTCATTGACCAGGCTCCTGTAGATTAAGTTTTGGCCCAGCCCTTTCCGGTCAGTTCAATCAGAAGGAAACCAAACAGGAATTCGGTAATGGAAAAAAGTTCTTCATGCGAACGATCAAATACAATTTCCCGGTGAACCAAAATTGCTTTGATATATTTTTCAACAGCTTGCTGGCAATGGAAAGCTATGGTATCAAAGTAATCCGGAAGGTGCAAATAAATAATTTTGGCTGACCCTAAATCGTGGTCAGCTTTATTTATTAGAATTATCTGTTCAGGATCGAAGCTATGAGCGATCCGAAGAACAATTTAATTTATTTTGGTTTTATCAATCATATCATAAATTTGTTGCAAGATAATCCAGATATCTGAAAACAGTTGTTTTGCTGTAAAGCTGCCAGGGATGTAGCCGGCATTTTACTGATCACCCTACGGCATTTGGTTCCGGATTTTGTACCATCGGTGATCCATAACCTCTGAAAAGGTCCGTTTTTTTACCAAAGCTTGCACAAGTGAAAAATTAATATTTTCTTTGTGGGTGAATGTTCACTCACATGATCGTAGTTTTAAATGAATGCAGAATTATCGGACAGGCAGAAAGAAATAGTAAACGTTTCGCTCGAACTGATTGCTGAAAGCGGAATCCAGGGATTGACGATAAAAAATCTGGCCATGAAAATTGGCTTTTCAGAGTCGGCAATATACCGTCATTATGAAAATAAGATTCAGATTCTGGTGGCGATTCTAAATTACTTTGAAGGAAATGCTGCCCGGTTTTTCAAATCCGAAATGAATATGGAAGCCGATGCGGTTACCAAAATCGAGCATCTGTTTTTAAACCATTTCAGAACATTTTCTTTAAAACCTTCGATCGTTGCCGTAATATTTTCAGAAGAGATTTTCCGGAATGAACCGGTACTGATTGAAAAAGTAGCCGAAGTGATGAAAAACAATTCCGACCATTTGAAAAGCATCATTCAGGCAGGACAAAAAAACGGGGAAATCAGGACAGACATTGAGCCCGACCATCTATCTGTTATTATTATGGGATCGCTCAGGATGTTTGTCAAACAATGGCACCTATCAAACTATTCATTTGATTTAACCGCAAAAGGGGCCGGATTTATCAGCTCGATCAAAATATTAATTACAAAATAAACAATGAAAATTACAAGAGTTTCAGAAAGCAATATTGCCGATACACCCCATAAAATGGATGTTCGCAAATTGTATGATGCTGATTCAGCTCAGATTATGCACATAACCCTTCAACCGGGCCAGGCATTAAAACCTCACATTACCCCTGTTGATGTAACTTTCTACATTTTGGAAGGAACTCCCGAAGTACTGGTTGGTGAGGAGAGGATAGTAGTTCAGGCAGATTCTTTGGTAGAGAGCCCAAAGGATATTGTTCACTGCTTGTACAACAATTCAGAAAAACCAGCTCGCATTCTGGTTATCAAGGCACCTAAGCCAACTAGTCAGGCAAAAATGATTTAAAAACTACTGTTGTTCAAAATGGAAACAAAAAAAATTTAATAATAATGTTAGTGAATATTCACAAACTTAAACTGGGACTGTTCCTGGCATTTGCATTTGCTGCACAGCTGCCTGTACAAGGTCAGGTGATGAGCTTATCGCAATGCATTGATACTGCCATGGTTCACAACCGATCACTGCAAATTGGCCGGAATAATATTGCCTTGAGTGAGCAACGAAATAAAGAAACCAAGGCAAGCCTGATTCCCAAGGTGATGGTAGCGGCCGATTACAAGTACTTTATCGATTTGCCTTATCAGTTAATGCCGATGTCGGCATTTGGCGGTCCCGAGGGAAAATTCAAGGAAACACAATTTGGGGTGCCACATAATATCGGCGCGAGCATACAAGTGGCCATGCCTTTGTATAATCCGCAACTCAACGGAGCCATTCAAACTACTGCAATTGCTTCAGAACTTGCTGAACTTCAGTACCAAAAATCAGAGGAACAATTATTCTTTGAAATATCGACCCTTTATTATAATGCCCAGATTTTACATCATCAATTGGGTTTTATTGCCAACAACCTGGACAACATAAACAGGCTTGCCGGAAACATGAAATTGATGAAAGATCAAATGATGGCAAAAGGGACCGATGTTAGTAAAGTGGAGCTGCAAATGGCGCAGCTTGGCATTCAGCAAGAGCAAATAT
>CAIXKO010000079.1 GCA_903919925.1 uncultured Bacteroidota bacterium
AAAGGCGAACTGAAAATAAATCAAACACTTACGGCAGCGATGGTTCAATCGGTCCGGTCAAAAACACCGGGAATAACCATCAGGGCCATCGATACCAAACCGGGGGCACCATCCGGAGAAATCGAATTTGAGATTAAAATCATTAAAACAGATGGCAATCAGGAAACTATTGTGCTCACCGGCTTGTTCAGCATCGCACCTTCATTTATTGTAAATGCCGAAATACAAGGCTCCACGCTGGTTAAATACCGTGCCGATTACAGCGTTATAATCAATCTGATCAAATCGGTTGATTCTGTGGTTGACAGTATTGCCAAATCATTCAGTGGCGAGGCAGAGATAGACTTTTCCAGTGTAACGGTCATGCTTGGCCCGGTTCCGGTTATCATTCAACCCCGGCTGACCGTAGAAATCGGCGTGGAGCTTGGGCAAAGAGCCTCTGAATCTGATACTTTAAACCAGCCGATCACTTATTCTTCCTCGGTTGAAAATGATCAGGTTAATAGTTGGGGATCGGATGGGGAAGGCCCTGCAGGTACCAATGCCAATTCCAATTCTGCGGTGAAAGCCGGAACCGCGGTGAGGCCATCGGGGAATGGTGGAATGGAGCTATTAATCAACGGGGAATGGTATCCGCCGCAATCTGTAAAGGGCGACAAAAAACTTAACCAGGAGAGCAATAAAGATGGAAACACAGCACCAATGGCTGCCTTTACGATCAATCCTCCATCAGGAACCACGGCCACTGAATTTCAGTTTGATGCTTCGGGCTGCACGGATGCAGAAACTCCGGTTAGCCGGCTGCAGGTACGCTGGGATTGGGAAAGCAATGGTACCTGGACCCCTTTCACCAATACAAAAACGGCTTCGCACCCATATTCCAAGGCCGGCTCATACACCGTTTTGCTGGAAGTGAAAGACGGGGCTGGCCTAACCAGTACAATATCAAAAACGATTACTGTTACCGCAGTCGCAAACATAACCGCTAATGATAAGGTAGCCGCTACCCCGGTAGTTCCGGATGGCATTTTTACCGATCCCCGCGACGGGAACACCTATCCTTATAAAAATATCGGCACCCAAACCTGGATGATCGAAAACCTGGCCTGGCTGCCTGCCGTGAGTCCATCAAAAGCCAGATCCGATTCCTTGCCCTTTTACTATGTTTATGACTATCAGGATTCCATTGTTAGTTCCGCCAAAGCAACCCCGAATTACACCACCTACGGAGTTTTATACAACTGGGCGGCAGCAAAAACCGCCTGTCCTTCGGGCTGGCATTTGCCCACTGATGCTGAATGGACCGTTTTAACCGATTTCTTAACAAACAGTGGCTTTGGCTTTGGAGGAAGCGGCAGCGATATTGGCAAATCGATGTCATCTGCTTCGGGCTGGAATTCCAGTTCGACCGATGGTAATATCGGCAATAATCAGGAGGCCAACAACTCCAGCGGTTTTGCGGCCCTTCCGGGCGGCGGCCGCTACTACGGCGGGGACTTCGACAGCCTGGGCAACTACGCCGACTTCTGGTCGTCCTCGGAGAACGATGCGTCGCTCGCCTGGAACCGGGGCCTGTACTGCACCTACGATGGCGTGGGCCGGGGCAACAACGGCCGGTACTACGGTTTCTCAGCCCGGTGCCTCCAGAACTGAAGCCTGTGTGCCGGCGGGTTAGTTTTATTTTTTTTACATTGTCGCCGCCTGCGAAGCGAGCGGCGGGGAGATTTTATTTTTACTGCTTTCCCCCTGGTCAGGTTGGATGCTTTTGAATAGCTTGACCAAGGCCTGGCATATTGAACTCACCCCCGACCCCAATAGGCGTCAACCTAAGATGAATACATCAGGGCTGGCGCGATCCACCTCACCCCCGGCTCCCAATAGCCGTCAACCTAAGGAATTGGAGCTTGATGCTATGCGGGTAGCAGATTGGCGGTTGATGAAAATGGGACGCAAATATTCGTCCGAACGGCGCGTTGAATAAAGGATACTGGTGGAAATTTGCATTCATTGCCAGGTCACATTTATACCACCGATGCCATCGTTTGGCGGCATATTTGTGCCCGGATTCACTTAGGTTAACGGCGATTAGAATTTATGGCAAAATTGACTAACTTTGTCCTATTGTCATTATTTCAACAGGTTATGCAATGTATTTAGCCCCATTAAATTACGATCGGTACTTTAAAAAAGTGTTTTCCGATATCCGGATAGCCAAACGCTTTCTGGAAGATTTTTTTGATGTGGAAATACAAGAGCTTCAGATACTCCCCAATAAACACAAGATTACCGACGATGCTTCGGCCGTGGAATTTGATTTCAGGTGCCGGATAAAGGATAGTTTTGTGATAATCGACATGCAGCAATGGTTTAAATCGGATATCGTCAAGCGGTTTTACATGTACCACTCGATGAATACCGTTTTGCAGCTTGAAAGAATGCCCGATAAAAGCATCGATCTGGAGGACAATAAAAAGCGGGATATCAAAGACTATGATAAGCTCATACCGGTGATCACCCTGATTTGGCTGGCCGATGATAATTTGAATTTCAAGGAAGATTTTGTTTCCTATACCATGACCAGCGAAGTGGTCCATGATTTTTTGCGGAACCGTAACCTGTGGAAAGAAGATAACATCCTGGAATTGATTGCAGAACGCGGAAGATGCCTCGAAATAATCAACAATAAAACAAAGAAGCTCGACTTTCTGCAAAAGAATAAACTCATTTATGCTTTCCAGACCAATATTGTAAAGAACAGGAAATTCAGCAAATATCTACCCTGGTTTGAATTGGCCGATAAAACAAGAAATAAACTGAATGAAAAGGGCTGGTTCGATGAATACCTGAAAGATGACATTTTTGCCGAAATCATCCGGCGGATTAATACAGCCAGCTTTGAACAGGCTGATTGGGAGTATATCAATGATTATGAGAAGTTTACCGAGCAGGTAAAAAGATTCGAAAGTGTATTTTTAGAACAGGGAATTGATCAGGGTAAAAATAGGGAAAAGGTGGATGCTGCCCTAAAAGGTATTGCCGCCGGTTTTTCAAATGACATCATCAGAACAATAACCGGATTATCTGATGAGCAGATAGATGAACTGAGGTAATAGCCTGATGATCGTATCTGCAATTTGGGGTTAATTCCAACTTTTATTTTGTGAAGCAGGTAGATACTGACCAGTGGCGGGGACGAAAGTATCCGTCAATAGCATAAAAGGTTGGGCCTGGAATGGATGCAAATATGCGTCCATACACCGTTCATTGGCAAAACTTGCCGCTCGTTCTCCGTTTCACGCTTCACGTTTCCCGCTTCACGTTTCATCCCGGATATCTGTATTCTCTGCCGGAGTTAATACGGGTCGGTCTTAAACCGAACCGATTCTCCGTAAATGATTCCATCACGGGTTCGGGCATAAGCCCTGACATAATAAACCGTGTTGGGTGTTAGTGGCCTCAGGTTTAGGGTGAATATACCTGTGCCTGGGCCTGCATCTGATGCAAAATTCGCAATAGTCGTATTGGGATTCCTGCTCCAGCAAACCCCGTATGAGTATATCGTTGTTTCCCTGTCACCGGTAACCTTTCCCCCTCCCAACGCATAAGTGGTTGAAATGCCTGATATTGGAGTGGTTGTGACTGTAAGTTTCCCGGCGTTATCTGTTTCACCTCTTACACAACGAACGGAGAATCCATTGATTCGCTCATCGGGATATTGCCTTGGATAGCTTTGGTCGTGGTACAGCGTTTTAGCTATCTTATTAACCAACCCATCGCTGTCCTTAACCTCCAGCAGAACCTGATAAGTGCCAGGTGTTTTATACTGGTGTATAAAGCTTTTTGTTTTGGTGAATCCTGTATCCCAGGTGCCATCACCATTTGTATCCCAACGAACTTCCAGATCATCGGTTTTTGTTTGCCAATCGGTGCTGACGGATGCGTCAAACTGAAATTCTGTTTTGGTGGTACCTTATGCCTAGTCTGAACCCTTACGGGTAGAGGTCCAGAAAGTGGCATTATTGAAAAGTTCTCCATACCAATCTTTACCACCGGGTAAGGCTTTGAATCTGCTGGAATTGTTTCCGTTTCCCATCGGAAACCAGTGCGATTCTGATTTCAGTTTCGGTCCCAACAATCCGGTTCTTCGCCAAAAACTACGATACTCATCTTCCGGGCCCATACCCAGGTGCCATCGCCATTCCAGTCCCACCTCACATCCAGATCATTCAGCCTGGTTCGCCCATCCGTGCTTCCGGATGCATCAAATTTGTGTTTTTCTGGAACAAAGAATGGAAAAAGGAATTGAATTGGGAATTGATCAGGGTAAAAATAGCGAAAAAGTGGATGCTGCCCTAAAAGTTGTTTTTCCGCTAAGCCCGGACGTGTCCGAATTTTCCAGCCCTGCCAGCATCGATAACCTCCTACCAATCATCTCCCCGCCAGTTCGTTTACGGATTGTAAAGACCCAGCTTGTCTTTCCCAAATATTCCTTCCGGAGACTCAACAATTACATAGTATTGTGGCTCTGCTATTTTTCGTCCATCAAGAAAAGCTTTGGCATCTATGGCTGTATCTGCCTGGTACACCTCATAAGTGTCGTATCCATACATTTGTCCGGGAAGTTTCTTTTTCTCGGTCAAACGCACTCGTTCCGCCTGGGACTTCTTTTCACTTTTAGCTTCGGCAGTCAATTTTACATTCTTCTTGGCGCACTCTGCCACAATGTACTCCCTGTTTTCTTGGATGCGTGTGCTGGTTGGGTCGAATTCCTCCGCCATCTTAATGTATTTGAGTGCAAGTTTCCATTTCTCCTGATGCAAGCAACAAAAGCTGGCACTCATAGCTGAAATGCCGCATTGGATACCGGACTTAATAACGGCATCATATACTACTAAAGCCATGTCAATTCTTCCGCTATTCGCAAATCTATCTGCCGATTCGATTTTTGAACAAATGAAAGAGCCCACTTGGCCACCGCTATCGGTATTTCAACCTTTTCTGTGTGCCCAATTGGAGGATCAGGGATTTGTTGCCCAGAGATGATTCCTTGCAACTATTTGGATGTCAGAGATAATGCACACTGTTCTGCCAGTGTGGAACCCAACATCTTACCTTTCTCTGGAAGAGCACCTTCCTGAGATTCTTTTGAACTAAATAAACGCGATAGCCAGTTCATGTTTTTTTGATTAAAAGTATCCATCCGACCAACTACACCCCGGTTCTAGGGCGGCTCAGCGAGTAACCCGGATTAGATCTTAAGGTTTTGTGGCAAGAGGTCACCATTTTTATTGGCCGGATAGTCGGGGATAACTTCCAGAACCTTTTTGAGCCACAGGTAGGGATTCACATTGTTCTTTTTGCAGGTGCCGAAGAAGGAATAAAACATGGCAGCCCTTTTGGCTCCTTCATGGGATCCGGCAAAGAGGTAGTTCTTCCGGCCCAGGGCATTTGGACGTATCGCATTTTCGACCCAATTATTATCGATTTCCAGGGAACCGTCATAGAGGTAGTTGAGCAGATTGTCCCAGCGGTTGATGCTGTAATCCAGTGCCAGGCCCATCAGACTCTTGGGTATGGTCGTTTTTCGCTTCTCTGCAATCTGCTTACCCAACTCATTCATGATCGGTAGAGGCTTTTCCAGCCGCAGCACCTTTCTTTGATCGGGTTGCAGTCTGGCTTCTTTCGCCTGACGCTCGATCTCATATAGCTTTTGTATCTGTTTCATCACCAATCCTGCCTTCGCCGCATCATAAGATAAGGCCAATTCATATTTACGCCGGGCGTGCGTGAGGCAGGCAACATGAATAATGTCGGGTCTTTTGGCAAACATTTCGTAAACGCTGTAGCCATCCGTCTGCAGATAGCCCTTGAAGTTTTCGAGCAGAATGGCCGGACCTTCCCGGCCTCGTCCTTTACAATAATCAAAGAATAGTGCATTTTGCAGCGGTGCGTTATAAACCCAGTGGTATCCCTGATGCGTCTTGCCCGGCTTATTTTTGTGATCCAAAACCTTTATGGGCGTTTCATCCACCTGGAGGTAACCCTGGCCAAGAACCAGCTTTTTCAAGTGTTCGTAGAGCGGTTCAATCAGCGTGGATACCTGGGTAATCCAACTGTCGATAGTCGAGGCTGGTATCTTGATCTGTTCGCGTTTAAAGCGTTCAATCTGACGATAAAGGGGTAGATGATCAACAAATTTCTCCACCAGGATGTTCGATAAAAGGCCTGGACCTGGGATGCCCTTCTCAATGGGGCGTGTCGGGAGAATGCCGATCAGAATGCCCTCTCCATTGGGCATAGCGTACTTGTTGCGGATATATTGGCGCACCAAAAAACTGGCAGGTGTGTAATCCAACTCGCTGGTAATCTCTTGTCCGATACATTTCAGTCCCTCGGTGCTTTGTTCAGGCTCAATAATGATCTCTTCCACCGGTAGATGCGAGGGAAGTTCCAGACGCCCGTGATGATTCTCCCGGCTGGACTTCTTGCGGGTATATACAATGGTTTCAACGCTCGGCTCGGCTACCGGTTCCACGGGAATATCAAAGGGAAGTGCCATCTGGTTCAACACCTCATTGGAAATAAACCGCTCCCGTTTGGCACCAAACAGCATCCGTTTCTTCGGCAGATTGTCTGGCAATTTTCAGAATTTGAACCTCCTTTTGCAGTTCTGAAACCAGTTCTTGTGTGCCGTTTTTTATGCTTCATAATATACTGAAAAACCCTTTATTTACAGCACTTTCAGCGTATTATTCAGCCACTATTTTTGAACAATTCCGCTACCTTTTTCCACCGTAAACCGTTTTCTGGAATGAATGTTTTTGAGCGAAATCCCCTCGAGAATCAGGATTAACTTTTGCCGGGTGATTTCAATGGAATTTTCCTGTTTCTCTATTTTGGGCATCTCAAATGTGCCCTGTTCGAGCCGTTTGTGCCAGATGGCAAAACCGGTCTGGTCCCACATTAATATCTTGATCAGGGTTCGGGTCCGGTTAAAAAAAATGAAGATATCTCCCGAAAGCGGGTTTTGCCCAAGCTTGTTGATCACCAATCCTCTCAGTCCATCGAAGCCCTTCCGCATATCAGCCGGCTGACCATACAGAAAAAACCGGCAGTTGCCGGAGAGTCCGAACAACATGACTGAAGGCTAAT
>CAIXKO010000080.1 GCA_903919925.1 uncultured Bacteroidota bacterium
ATAAAAATTTCGATGCCGCGTTCATCAATGTCATAAATGGGTTCCAGCATGGCAAAGTTTTTATCTTTCCGGTACCAGACACCGTTCGCCAGGTGGGTCAGCGCATTCCGGGTTTTTAGCCGATGATTGGAATATTTGGTAGCAGCCTGAACCAGACTTTGTAGTGACTGGCCTTCCCTAAGGATCGAGTAGAGGTCATAATAATCCTTGAATTCGCTGCGGCGCAACATGAGCTCAACCTTCATGGCGCCTATTGCCTGCACGTCGGCAACCAGGATGTTATCAAGAACCACAACCAGATGTTTAACCGGACTGGTATGCTCCTGCTTTGTTATAAAGGAGATTTTCACACCGCTGACAACAAAATTCACCTGGTCGAAACCCAGCACATCCCTGGATTCGATTTTCCCAACTGAGGCAAGTTCCTTTTCAATGACCGGCCAGTTTACGGTGGGTTTGTCGGTTTTCGGATTCTTTGTCCAATTGCAGAAATCCAGGTCCTCACTTTTCCTGTGATTGATCTGCAAGGCAAGGGCAGTACCCCCAATCAGCGTGTAGCCTATGATACAGGGCAGTTTTGATACTGCGCTGAAAACAGATTCCGTTTGGTCAGTTAGTCCTTTCATCGGAATTGTTTTAACCGCTTATTCACCTGATCACGGATGTACCGGTCGGGATCCGAAATGCCGAAAAGCAGGAAAGCATACAGCCGGTTCTGTGCATGATACATAGGTTCCTGGCAGAGAATCCGCTCGATCCAAACCTTTTTGATCTTTTTCTTTTCGAACAGGCTGAAGAGTATCCTGATTTCATCCATATCGAGATGCAGCAGTACTTTTTCGATAAGCACCTCATCAGGAATATCCAGGTTTGGTGGCACATTGAATGACCAGAATACATTCAGTTTCCGGAGCTTCTTCTCCAAATTCTGACGGGCCCTTTCCGGACCGCGGTTTTCCTCCCATTGCATCTCACGGGCGATCCGAAAACCACAAGACTGCAGAATTTTGATTTGTGTTTCAAGCTCCAGCCGATTTTCCAAAAAGCGTTTCTTACAAGCTCTGGCAGTGCCCTCCGGGATGCCGGTGTTCCGGTACCATCCACGTTTACTGAAAAGCCTCTGCAGCGATTGATCAGTTGACATCATAACGCAAATATACGATTATCGTTGCATTCAGATAACGTTACTCCGCAATTTCCACCCTCAACGTATTGGCACACACCGAAACCGGTTTAGCAGGCAAGTTAACCCGCAGACCTTCATCGGTTTGCCTCCACTGAATATTTTCATCTGAACCCAGCATCGACAGTCTGCTAATTTTCAGGCCTTTCAATGAAGTTATTGTGATTTCAGTTCCGGGCCATTCGAGCAGGATTGCGTAAAGGGAATTGCCTTTACAGGTAAACCGGATATCGCCGGCCTTGAACCGGTATTCCCCATCCTGCCTATCCCAGGAGCCAACTTCCGCATTTGTTGGACCTTCGCCATAAACTTTCCAAGGCCTTGTTCCGTAAATCGCCTCGCCGTTCACGGCAAGCCAGGCTCCGATTCCCTTCAAACGGTCCTGCATAACTTCGGGTATGGTTCCGTTAGCCCGGGGACCGATATTGATCAGCAGGTTCCCCCCTTTGCTTACGATATCAGCCAAATAGTCAACCAACTCATTGGCAGTCATATACATTTCGTCAGGTGTACGCTTGTTGTATCCCCAGGAAGTTGGGTCCAGCGCATCGCAGGTTTCCCAGGGAATATTGAAAATTTTGGTGATGTTCCGTCGTTCGGGGGTTTGAAAATCGCCCAATAATGCATCGTTCCCGGCATTCCAGGCTTTTGCATATTGCGCCCACAATGACTGTGAAAAGCTTTTCTTTGAATTCATGCCAGCCCTGGCAGTATCCAGTCCCCAGCGGTCATTGGTTACTACCTCGTCCGGATTTTTGGAATGATTATAGAAATATGCTATTACCTCCTTACTGTTCCAATGATCGGCGTTCAGGGGTTTACCGTTTTGGCCGGCATAAGGGCTCACCACCACATCGCCCCAGAGGACATCGGGCTGATACAAATCCACCAGTTCTTTAATGGAATTGTTCATATAATCGACCCATTCCTTGCCTGGATATCGTTTATCCCAAAATGAATAAGTGGTATTGTGGTAAAAGCCCATTTTCAGCTCGCGCAACCGGACCGATTTAAGCAGATCGCCTGCCAAATCACGATGCGGGCCCATTTCCATCGCATTTCGTTTGGTAAATTTGGATGGCCAGAGGGCAAATTCCTCTCCATGCTTGGCGGTCAGGACTACATACTTTGCACCAGCCTTAGCAAAAAGATCGGCCCATTCCGCCGGGTCAAATTTTTCAGCCTTGAACATCGGAATAAACTGATCATATTCAAAATCAACTCCGTAATTGTTACGGTGATACTGATTGGCCTCGCCACCTATCCCTTTGGTTTCGGATTGAAAAACGTTATCGGGCAAATCCCCCTGAGCAGCAGTATATGGCGGACCGCCGGGGGTACGACCCCAGGTGGACTTTGGGCTCATCATTTCCACGTACCACTCATGAAAGGCGGGCACTGAATACACGCCCCAATGAATGAAAATGCCAAACTTGGCATCCTGGAACCATAATGGAACGGGATGTGAATCGAGTGATTCAAAGGTTGGCTGATAGGTTTTCACCGGTTGCTTCGTACAGCTTATCATCAGGGTTATTGAAGCAATTAAGCATACAAACCGGAAAAATACTGTGATGATCCTGTTTTGTTTCATGTTGAATTCAATTGGTTTAGTAAAAGCCACCGGGAAAATCAAATATAACTCAAAATTCAAAACCCTGGTATCAACAAATCCGACATGCTGTTCAGCAGGATACTTGACAACCTTGATTATACCCTCAAAATTTTATATTTTTAGACCGTCACATAACCTTATTTCTAGAAAAAACGCTGCAAAATCATTTATTCATCACCGATTATTCATTGACCCATACCATGAAAAGAATCAAACTCCTCTGCCTGTTTCTTGGAATTTCAGTCATTGCGATGTCACAAACGCCCATCCTTCCGGCAGGAACCGGAACTTCGGGTGATCCGTACCAGATTGCCAGTCTTGATAACCTTTACTGGCTATCGCAAACCACAACGGCCTGGTCCGCAGGTACTTTTTTCATCCAGACCGCCGATATTGATGCAACGGCAACCGCTGGCTGGAGTGGCGGTGGATGGACCCCGATCGGAAATGCAACAACGCAATTTAAAGGTAATTATAACGGCGATAACCATACTATTAGCCACCTTTCGTTTAGCCGCCCCACTAGTATTTATAACGGCTTTTTTGGCTATACCGATGCTGCGGCTATACGGAATATCGGACTTCCTGATATCGCCATGGGGGGCTACGAATACGCTGGCGGCACTCCGGATACCTATGAGGGTGGCCTGGTTGGATATGCCTATGACACAGATATTTTCGAATGTTATACAACCGGTGCAATTTCCGGTTTAAAAGGTGTGGGTGGCCTCATTGGTTACGCAAATCAAGGTTCTGAAATTTCTTTTTGCTACAGCACAGCCTCCGTAACAGGTTATTATGATACCGGCGGATTAATTGGCAAAATCTGGAATAATTGTCTGATAACGAACTGTTACAATTCCGGTGATGTGACCGGTGGTAATACGTGTGGCGGTTTCACAGGAATTATTATTAATTCCGAAGTTTCTGATTGCTATTGCCGCGCGGCCTCTGTCAGCGGTTATTCGTTTACAGGAGGGTTTGCAGGAGCTCTGGGCGGCACTATATCCAGGTGTTATTCAACAGCGGGATTGACAGGCAGTTTAAAAAACGGTTTTTGCGATTCAAGTCCATCTAATGACAACTTCTGGGATGTAGAAACAGATAACATCGATGGAAATGCTACCGGCGATGTTAATGGAGCCGTCGGCAAAACAACCGCAGAGATGCAAACGCAGGCCACTTTCACCAGTGCCGGCTGGGATTTCAGCGGGGTTTGGTCGATTTCACCCGGCATTAATGATGGCTATCCGGTGCTCAATCCATCCTTGGCCCCCACTGTCACCACGCAGGCAATAAATAACATCGCCGCAACCACTGCCACCGGTAATGGAAATATCACCGTTCTGGGAGTCCCAAACCCAAAGGCTTACGGGGTTTGCTGGAAAAAAACCGGAACACCAACCACTGCTGACAGTAAGGTTGATAAAGGCAAAGCATCGGCAACCGGTGCCTTTACTGCTGCCATGACCGGACTGACCGCCAATACATCATACGTGGTAAGAGCTTATGCAACAAACTCTACCGGAACAGTTTACGGTGCTGAAGAAAGCTTCACAACCAATAAACCTCCGACGGTTGAGGTTACAGGCAGCCTAAATGCCTTTACCTTTTGTACAGGCAGCGCATCTGAAGAGCAAAGTTTCACGGTTTCGGGTAAAGATTTATCCGGTAATATCGTGATCACTGCACCCGACGGGTTTGAGATCAGCACCACTTCCGGCTCCGGTTTCGCCGGCAGCCTCACCCTGGACCAAATTGATGGAACCGTATCCATTACAACAATATCTGTACGGGTTACCGATACAGCTGCCAGAGACCAATGGGGCTATATTGTTATTTCAACAACCGGAGCAGATTCCCAGTATATTTGGGCCAGCGGTTTTACCGGCGGGGGATCTGTTTCTGCTTCAGGTACTACCCTTACCATAACTCTGGCCTGTAAAACCGGTGTTACGGTGGTATCTGCCGGAACCTCCTATACATTTACCCTGAGCACCGGCTATTGGTCGGGTTCGGCTGACGGCATTTCCTTAGGCGAAACGGTCCTCACCATCACAGAGGAGGGACTATCCGCCTACGAGTTGTTCCATATTATTGACGGTGAAACCGGGGCATGGGTGACTTTCGATGACAGTGGGACCAATGAGTACACTAACGATTTCAGCATACTGCTTGATCAGGGTGCAGGTGCCACAACCTTCAACGGCACCAGCAACTTCACAGGCAGCAGCAGTATAGAAGTGACAACCGATAATACAATCATACTTAATAATGGCTCCGTACTGTCAACCGTTGATGGGGACCTTACCCTCAGTGCCAATATACAACCTGTAGCCTCCGATTTTGAAGGTAACGGCATTGCTGTGTTGGGAGGGGTGGTACAGGCAACCGGCAAGGGCCAGGTTACCCTCAAGGGGAAAGCAGGCAATAGCGACAGTTTTCCGCCCCTGTCTGGTATCAAAATTTCCAGTGAAGGCAAGATTTTGGGCGGAACGGAAGGCAATCTGACTCTGATTGGCAACAGCATGGAATTCGATAAAACGTCAATCGTTTCTGCATCTGCCTCCAACAGCGTTTTAATCAGGCAACTAACCAATGGCGTTGCAATTGATCTGGGGTCAGCGGAAAGCGATGCACCGGGTGGACCGCTACGGCTCAGCGCTGATGAAATGGGTTGCATCAGTGGCGGCAGCATCATGATCGGCGATGCAAACACGGGTACCATCACCTTAAGCAACCCGGTAACGCTGGCTTCAAACCTGGTATTGGCCAATCAGCCTGTTTCGTATATATCACCCGCTGCTGCCGGTACCGACCTGACCATGACCGGGAAAGACCTGAGTTTTGCATCAGGATCATCTCTGAAAATGTTAATTAACGGGCTTTTTCCTGATGAGGGACACGACCGGCTGATCGTTGATGGTGATGTAAATTTAACAGGAGTGAATCTAAATCTGAGCGGAGGTATTACCTCTTCTCCCGGTCAAAAGCTCACTATCCTGTCGGCCACCTCGGTTACCGGCAAATTCAATGGGTTAGGCGATGGTTCCGCAATAAATGTCAATGGTATTGACCTGATTATCAGATATACTACAAAAACTGTTTATTTAAGGGAACAAGGCAATCCTGCCCTCGTGGTCACGGCCACGGAAGGAGCAGTGGGCCCGGCGCAATATGATGACCTGCAGTCCGTTTTTGAGGCCATTAACGCAGGTACCTACCAGGGAGCAATAACAATCAAAATGTTACTCAGAACCTATGAAGAATCAAATGCAGTCCTGAACGCAAGTGGAACCGGCCTGGCAAATTACTCCTCGGTAAATCTTTTCCCAACCGCACCCTACCTGAGTATAGTCGGAAATTACAACGGTCCGCTGATCGACCTCAACGGTGCAGACCATTTTACGCTAAATGGCCGCGTGGAAGGTGGAAACATGGGATCCGACATGACGATCATAAATTACCATACTACCTCGCCAGCATTCAGGTTTATCAATGATGCCAGCCATAATACCATTCAATACTGCAGGATTTATGGAAAAAATGAAAGCACAGATGCCGCAGAAGCCGGGGTCATACAGTTTTCAACAACCACCGGAACCACCGGAAACGATGACAATCTGATTACGAACAATATAATCGGCGGCACAGGTAATGATGGCAGGCCGGTATACCTTATTTATTCTTCCGGATCTGGTACACCAGGAGCAGAGAATAGCGAAAACGTCATCAGCAGCAACTGGATTCAGGATTTTTTACATAACCGCCTGCCAACTGCCGGAATCTGCCTTCAGACATACAGCACCGCCTGGACGATTTCGGACAACAGCTTTTATGAAACATGGCAGACAGCTGCCCCCGATGAGGATGATAATTCTTTGAGCGTGATTAAGATCAACTCGGGTGGAAATCATTCGATAACCGGAAATTTCATAGGCGGAAGCTCTCACCATAGTTATGGTACCTGGATCAAGCCGACATTTAACAATGAGTTTACGGCGATTGATTTCAACGGAGGATCTTCTGTCGCCAGCAATATTGACGGGAACATTATTAAGGGGTTTAACTTTACCAATTCCGGAAGTGCATCCTGGTATGGTATCCATGTAAAATCCGGGTCTGTTAATATTGGGAAAACTTTGGGCAATACCATCGGAGCAAGTACTGGAAATAGCTCTATATCAATTATAAATGGAGCTGAAGGTGGCAGTTTTAATGGGATTCTGGTGGACACCGAAGGAATAGCCGATATCCAAAATAACACGATTGGTTCGATCGATCTCGGTAATACGGATCCCCTCTATGGCATTGCTTTTTACGGTATAAAACAAGTCGCTGGCACTAATAACGCAAACATCAGTAACAACCTGATCGGAAGCACAATAACTTCTTCCAGCATCCGTGGAGCTTACCTTTCCCAGGGCGACAATATGGTAGAGATGGCAGGAATCTATTTTTCGGGAGCAGCCAACACCGGCAATTCAGCAGTCATATCAGGAAATACAGTAGCCAACATGACTACCTCCTCTGTCCATTCTGATGACCGGAAAAACATCATAACCGGTATGTTCCTGTCTTCGGCTGGCCTCATTACCATCACTGATAACATCATCAGTGACCTTTCAATCGCAAACGTGTCCTACCTGCCGGATCCGAAACCGGAGAATTGGTCTCAATGCATAATGGGGATGAACATGGTATGCACGAACAACGGTACTGAACATACTGATGCCTTTAGCGGAAACACAGTAAAAAATCTCTCTGTTTCCAATCCGGTTCTTTCCGGTACCATAGTCGGAATCACCGTCACCAGTGCAAACAACCTGTGCAGCATTTCCTCGAATTTCGTTACCGGCATGGCAATCAGTGAGGACGCTGCATCCGGCACGGTTGTAGGATTGCAGGGTCAATGCAAAACCGCCACCGTTTTCAACAATATCATCAACCTGGATGGTAGCAGCTCCTCCACGCTGTATGGCCTCGGTGACTTAAATAAAGCCAGTAACCTTTATTTCAATACGGTGAATATTGGTGGAAATCTGAAATCCGGAACAAACATGTCCACTGCGTTTATTGCCTTAGGCAGCTATACGACCAACGATTACCGAAATAATATTTTCACCAATACGAGATCAAACAGCGGGTCAGCAGGAGGTGCTCACTATGCGCTCTATATCCCGGCTATCAGTGATGCCCTGACTTGTGACTACAACGATTATTTCGTATCCGGAGCCGGAGGTATGCTGGCAAAAATCAACAATACAAATATGCCTGACTTACTTTCTATTGCCGCAGCCACCGGTAATGATGAGCACAGTAAGGCAATTAATCCCGTATTTGCCACTCCGGGAGGGAGTTCTGCTACAGACTACTTTACGGGTGCTGATCTGCCCGGCATAGCTATCAGCGGAATTACCACTGATTACCAGGGAACCACCCGGGTAACTTACAACATGGGAGCGCTTGTTCCTGCCTGCACCAACCCAACCATTTTCACACAACCGCAGTCACTACTGGTTTATCCGGGTTATCCTGCTGTTTTCAGTGTGGTTGCTTCCGGATCAGCACCGTTCAGCTATCAGTGGGCAAAAGATGCTGTTGATGTTACCGATTCAATATCTGATAGTTATACCATAAAAAGCATTGTTGGCTCTGATGCAGGATCCTATACCGTAACAGTTACCAATGATTGCGGATACATCACCAGCGAGGCTGCAGTGCTGACTATCGCCGCAGCATACAATGCCAATTCAGGAGTCGCCTACGCTACTATCACTGAAGCCATCAATGCCGCTACATCAGGTGATGTTATCCATATTCATCAAGGCACTTACGATGAAGATTTGGTAGCCACTGCTGCCGGTTTGGGGATCATTTTGTCGCCAGGTGCGAGCCCCGGCTGCGTAACTATAAACAACCTTACCCTCGATGGGAACGATGGGCTGAACTTGGAAATCCTGGGCACCACCGCCTGCACTCAATATGACCAGTTCCAGGTAAACGGGGTGGTAACACTTGGGGGCGCATCGCTCAATCTGACAGTAGATAAGGACTTTACCCCACTTGCAAGCCACTCATTTACCCTAATACAAAATGATCTGACGGATGCTATTTCCAGCCAGTTTGCCCAGGGATCGAAAATTACCGCCGGCAGTTACACATTCTCCATTCAGTATAATGGCGGCGATGGAAATGATGTGGTGCTTTATCTGGCTCCAACCGTTAACTGTCCCGGAGATGTCAAAGCCAGTTTCGATGCAGGGGCCTCCACTGCAACCGTCAACGTAATCGCGCCAACAGTTACCGGTAACGGAACCTCTTTGGCCTATACTATTGAGGGTGCAACAATCGTAGCCTCCGGATCGGGAGATGCC
>CAIXKO010000081.1 GCA_903919925.1 uncultured Bacteroidota bacterium
GAGGGCTCAATATCTTATCCGTACTTCCCATCGAGCCAACATTTCTGTAAACCGGCACAAGGTAAGGAGGATATGATCGATTGTGTTAATCTCGATGGCTGGACGGTTGATTTCCTCATGGCCCGATATGCTGCTCCGCGCTTTATCAATGGAATCCGATGTGGCAGCCGGCAGGGCGTTGGCCCGATTGAAACGATTCTCCGTCAGGGAATTGAACTGGGAACCAAAGAGATACTGGCAACAACCTCGGCACATTTTGACACCGGGTTCAAGCTCAATAATTTTGCCTGGGTAACCTGCATTTGGGAACTGGGTTTGGTTGGTCTGGAAGAGAGAGACCGGAAAACCCGGACCGGCCTCGATGGCCTCGAAATCTGGCTAAATGAGATGCGGCGACGCTGGCCGGAGGCAAAGTGCATCACTCATGGCGAGTTTGGAATGCTCTGGCGCGAGCAGTTCAAGAACAATGACAGTATAAACTATCGCTTCATGACGCGAGGCTCAGGTGTTTGCGGATCGGAACCTGAACTGGAGATCAGATGGTTCATGAACAAGGATTTCCGTTTGGGGCTTTTGCGAAACTGGCAGGAAAACACACCTGAGAAAATCATCGATTTTACCCGGTACGACCTGCCTGCCAAAGAGCCGGCTGATCCGCAACCCGGAGAAAGCACCCGGAACTGGAGCCTGATGAACCGACTGAACCAGAAGGGAACCCGCGATCAGGACAAACCTGTTGATTTCGGACAATTAAGCCCGGTTGAGCAGAGGATGATAAAACGAGGGTATCCGGATTTTTGCACATCGGCTTTACCTGCCGGGAAGCCATTGAAAGTATATATTCTGGCCGGGCAATCGAATATGCAGGGTTCGGCGCACCTTAAAACATTTAAAGCCATAGGTGACGATCCTGAAACATCATCACTGCTAAATGTGATTTTGGATAAGAAAGGTGATCCGGTAGCCTGCTACAATGCGTGGATTAGCTACATCACTCAGCTGGAGGAGAGGGACACTGTGCTGACAGGTAAAGTTGGGGTGGGCTATGGTTTTGATCATGAACGCATTGGCCCGGAATATGCTTTTAGCCTCTGGATGGATAAAGCCCACGATGAGCCGATCCTGATCATCAAGACTGCCTGGGGCGGGAAATCGCTGGCAGTGGATTTTCGCCCACCAAGCTCCGGACCTTATGAGCCCGGCCCAAAAGAGAAGGCCCAGGGATATGCTCCTTCGCCGGAGATAGTCGGACATTATTACCGCGAAATGATCCGGCACGTCAGGGAAACATTGAAGAGTGCAGAGAGCATAAGGAAGATCGTTCCAGGCTACGATCCGGCCCAGGGCTTTGAACTGGCAGGATTCGTCTGGTTTCAGGGCTGGAACGATATGTGTAACCGATACCATATCGGGCAGTATACTGAGAATATGATCCATTTTATCAGCGATGTGCGCAAAGAATTTGACAGGCCAACCCTGCCTTTTATTGTGGGCATTCTTGGAGTCTATGGTACGGATCCGGACAGCCGGAAATTCGACAAAACTCTGCCTGTCTCCGATTTTCGCAAAGCACAATTCGCTGCTGTGGAGCAATATGACCGGAAGGTAGCGGAACCCTATCGTGGAAATGTGAAGGCTGTAGATAGTGGCCCCTTTTATGAGCTCGCCCTTAGCGATATTTACTGGAAGAAGCGGCTGACAGACGAATGGAAATGGCGGGTAAAACAGGGTGAGATGACTCGTAAAGAGGCCGGGAAGGAACGCGAACGGTATGGCTTTTCAAAGGATGGACTAACAAAAGAGGAACAAAGGATCTGGGACAGGTGCGCCTCTAACGCTGAATATCATTATCTGGGCAGTGGAAAGACCTTTGTTCGCCTGGGTAAGGCATTTGCAGAGGCGATGCTCGGAATGGAAAAGAATTAGTATTGTTTCTGGCTCCCAGTTACAGGAAACTCTGACCGGAAGGCTTTATTCGGGTTTCTGATCAGCGCCTTTTTGGTGACTGAGGTTCCTGATCATGATCCTGATAAGGTAGCGCGCCTGATTTGTCGGCATGGTCGGATATATAGCTCCGGGCATCCCCTGAAATTAAAACAGCAGTCATTAGTGGAAGCGCAAAGCGGCGCATCCAACGGATCGGTTTTGATGTTGTACATCTCTTCCGTTTCCTGATCGAGATTGACATATTTTATTAATTTCCAGTATCGTCGGAGCGATATCAATATTCAGTGTGAGCTGCTGCAGCACCTTGCTTTCCCGCAAGATATCACACATACCTGTTAAAAGGATTGATCTGATGCATGATGAAATGAGCTAATTTCCCATAATCAATGCGATGAAAAAAGTGATTTCCAGAAAAAGATTCTTGCACACTGCAGCCCAGGTTGCTGCCGTCATAGCGGACAAAACCGTTGAGAATGCCATCAGGAACGGGATCAGCGAACATTATGATTCCGTTTCCGGGATGCCGCCGGGAATCCCTGACTACTGTATGAGCTCTTCGATCGAAACGATGATGCTCGACGGCCTGACAAAAAAATACCAATTGAAGCTTAAGAAATAATGAATAGGATATTTACCACCACGGCACTTATCGTCATTCTAGCTATGAATCAGGCCAATCCGGTCTTTCCCCAGGAGAAAGTCGAGGGAAGGCCGTTACTCCAAAATCCGTTTTCAGCATCCTATATCCGGGAAAATCTGGCGAAATCAAAGCCGCGGATGATTTTCAATGAGCGGATCCTTGAAGAGCTCAAAGGGAAAATAACGACTGATCCCGTTATCGGAAATTTGTATCATGCCATCCGGCTGAGTGCATTTGCCATTCTCGACAAACCGGTCATCAAAAGAGTTCAGACGAGTAATGCGATCCTTGATATCTCACGGGAGCTGCTCCGCCGGGTAAACATGCTGGGGTTGGTGTATTTGGTTGAAAGAGACAAGACGATCCTGGAAAGGATCAACCAGGAGGTGCTGGCAACCGCCCGATTCACCGACTGGAATCCACCGGTATATCTGGATGTTGCTGAAATCTGCATGGCCGTCTCGCTGGCGCTCGACTGGACCCTGGATGATTTGCCCGAATCAACGATCAAAGAAGCCAAAAAGGCGTTGATCGAAAAGGGTATTTACCCAAGTTGGGTGGAACACGGAGGGGATAAGCAGAATGCATGGTGGATCAATCACTACAACAACTGGAACCAGGTTTGCAACGGCGGAATGATCTCAGCATCAATCGCGATCGCCGAAGATGACCCGGAACTGGCCGCAAAAACCATCAAAAGGTCACTCGACGGTTTACCCAACGTATTGTGCTCCTATATGCCCGATGGGATTTATCCGGAAAGTCCGATGTACTGGGACTATGGCACCAGCTATACCGTTTTAACCCTGTCGATGCTCGAAACCGCCTTTGGTTCCGACTTCGGGCATAAAAGTTATCCCGGATTCATGAAAAGCGCCACATATAAATACATGACTTCCACCCTGCCGTCAGGATGGTATTACAATTTCGCTGACTGCGCGGACAAGCCGGAAGTTGACGGAAATATTATCATCGCCTGGTTTGCCACCCAAACCGGCAAGCGTATGTTTTACGACAGGGATAAGTTCCTGACGCCAGCCAAAGAAATCCGCCTGAGCTATTTAACCGGAGCTGCCATGGCCTGGTTATCCCAATACAGGGAGACATCTGACGAAAAACCGGCGGCTAATTGGGTGGGAACAGGTAAAACCCCCATTGCTGTTTTCAGGGGAGAAGGAGACAACATCGACTATTATTTTGCCGCAAAAGGCGGATGCGGCGCCGTGAGCCATGGCAACATGGACGCCGGATCCTTCATTTTTGAATTGAACGGCGTGCGCTGGAGCATCGAGCCGGGTATTCAGTCGTATATGATTGGCGAAGAGGGCTTTGATTTATGGCGCCAGTGCCAGGATTGCCAGAGGTGGGAACTGTTAACCAAAAATAATCATGGCCACAGCACCCTTACCGTTGACGATAAACGCCATATTGTAGACGGATATGCGCTGGTTCAAAAGTACAAAACCGGAAAACATCCATTCGTTACTTTCGACCTGAGCCCCACTTTTAAGGGACAGCTTAAAAGCGCGTACCGAAAGTTCTCCCGCGACTCTGAAAGATCGTTGTGCATTGAAGATGAAATCCAGCCTGAGGAGACAGCAAAAGTGGTCACCTGGCAGCTGATCACCCAGGCTGATGTGGAGATCGTTGCCGACGGAGCCATTTTAAAACAGGACGGCAAGAAATTAAGACTCATCAATGATTCACATCCCGGGATCCGTTTCACCGTTGTATCCCTCGATCCGCCGCCGCATAAGCTGGATAAGCAGATTGATAATTTAAAAAGGGTAGAACTCAGGATACCGGTTCCTTCCGGCACCGGCAAAAGTGGTTCCATGATCATAAAAGTGTGCCTGCAGGAGGTGAAACTGGTGGGGCACTGAGGTGAATGGGAAGCCTATTATTATAAATTAATGATTATCCGTATTCATGCACCTACGCCAATACTTCGTACCCTGTGAGAAAAGTCTGGTCACAAACGTTGCGAGCCGGTTCCTGCCTTTGATCGAAGTTGTACCCAGCCCCTGGATCGAAGTGGTACCCACCCCCAAGTTTGTCTTGGCTATTCAACGAATGAAAACCCGATCTATCAATTGTCAAGATAGTATCCAGTAATGCCAATTTGCTAAGCAAATAAATACACCCCGACTGATATCTTTAACCCGGCAGGCCGGATTGTCTGGCCAGAAATGCACATTTAAGACAGTAATCATGATATTAAAAAAAGGCCCTTGGCGCCAAACCATTCAGGTTTCCTTACTGCTACTGGGATTTTTGGTCCCCGTGTTTTCGAGCCTGAATGCCCAGGCGGGCAAAAGCAAACCCGTTACCAGGGAGGAGCGGGTTAAGTGGTTTCATGAAGCACGGTTTGGCATGATGATCACCTGGGGTGCTTATTCCCAGACCGGCGGCCACTGGAAAGGTGTTTATAGTGACAATTATGCGGAATGGCTGAAATATGATTATCGTATTCCCAATGTTGAGTATGATTCATTGGTAAGGGCCTTCAACCCGGTGAAATTTGATGCCCGGGAGTGGGTGAAAATTATCAGGAATGCCGGAATGAAGTACATCGTGGTGATGGCCAAGCACCATGATGGATTTGCCTTATATGATTCTGAGATAAGTGATTACGATATAATTGATATGACCAGGTTCGGCCGGGATCCGATCGCCGAACTCTCTGCTGCCTGCCAGCAGGCAGGAATAAAATTCGGGGTATACTATTCAGTCGACCGCGATTGGCATCACCCGGATGCCACCTGCGATGATAAATACAAACAGTGCAATTTCTGGGATCATCCGGAAAACAAATCCGGTGCCCTGGATCGGTGGCACAATAATTACTTTCCCAATTATGCCGTTAAACAGGTCACGGAACTGGTCACGCGCTATCCGGTGGATCTGGTCTGGTTCGATGGGATTGGCATTAAAACCAGGGCAGAAGTGGCTTTGCTCGATTCGATCATTCATACAATCCGGCCCAACTGCTTAATAAATAGCCGGATCAGCAATTTTGTCGGCAACACTGACGGTGACTATGCCTCGAAAGGCGACAACGAAACACCCAACGGATATCAGGCTGGCGGCTGGGAAAATCC
>CAIXKO010000082.1 GCA_903919925.1 uncultured Bacteroidota bacterium
GTGATTGCTGAAAAATTATACTGGTTTTTACTAATCCGGTTTGGCATTGTAATACCATTCTTGTTAGTGGTTTTTGGAATCTCGTTCCTGAAAATATTTGAAAAAATCTGGCAATGGCTTCTCTTTGTTTCCTTTATTATTTCAGGGTGCGGGATACAGGTAATGCTGATTTTGGTTCCGAATAATTCATTATACTTTGCCGGATTGATGCTTGTTTTTTCCGCCGGCTTCTTTTTTATCAGATTGCGCTTTATTCTTTCAACAATTGCCGGGTGGACCATTCTGATCATTTTCAATATCAGCATGATATGGCTAACCAAGGTTGATCTAATTACGATGGTTGCCATAAATTTCTTCTTTGTATCGGCCAACCTGATCAGTATGATAGCTGCCTACTATATTGAATTGCTGAATCGCCGGAATTATTTCTTAACCCTTCAGCTGGACCGTCAAAAAATAGAACTGGAAAAATCCAACATTAACCTCGAATCTGAGGTTTTTAAAAGAACCGGGGAATTGGTAAAAGCCAAAGACCGTGCTGAAGAATCTGATCGGTTGAAATCGGCATTTCTGGCTAACATGAGTCACGAAATCCGAACCCCTATGAATGGAATTCTTGGTTTTGCTGACCTTCTTAAAGACACTGGCCTTACTGGCATTGAGCAACAAAAGTGCATCAATAACATCGAAAAAAGCGGAAAGCGAATGCTCAACCTGATCAACGACCTGATGGATATTTCAAAAATTGAGGCCGGGCAAATGGAAGTCAGAAAAAGAGGTTTCAATGTAAATGATGCCATCAATACTCTTTATTCTTTTTTCCTCCCTGAAACCAACAAAAAAGGATTGGAGCTATCCTTTCATCATGGATTGACCGACCCATTTAGTTTGGTCATAACAGACGGAGATAAAGTTTATGCCATCTTGACAAATCTGATAAAAAACGCGATTAAATTCACCAGTCAGGGATCGATCGAATTTGGCTACTACCAAAAAGGTGACAGCCTTGAATTTTTCGTCAACGATACTGGAATTGGGATCCCATTAGAAATGCAGAATTCTGTATTTGAGCGGTTTGTGCAAGCTGATACGCTCATTACCAGACCATATGAAGGTGCCGGACTGGGCCTGTCCATATCCAAAGCTTATGCAGCCATGCTTGGTGGTAAGCTCTGGCTGGATAGCATACCTGGCAAGGGCTCTGAGTTTTACTTTACCATTCCGTACGATCGCTCAAAAAGTTAACTGTGCCTTCATATGTTTCTTACCACTTTGATAAATACTATCAACAATTGTTTTAATTTTTTCATTCTCTCTCTTCTAATGGATGATTATTAATCAACGTTTAAACTTAAAGGGTCATCCACAACTATTCAAAGTGCAAATCAAGCAATCAATGCTAAAGTTGAACACGGAAGAAGTATCAATTTGCTAATTCTTATTCAATGTCCCTTGTGTTATGACCCAAAAAGGAAATCCTATTAAAGGATAGAAATCACAAATAAACGTGGAAAGCGACTCCACCAGTAAAAAATTTGAGATGTTGCACCATCGAAAACAAATACAAATGTTTAAAAAGCAGAAGTCTGGCTCCTAAGTTTATACCATTGCCATCATACTCTGCAAGTAGACTAATAGAATCGAATCTGGTTGGAGTTAGTGACAGACCGCCGAATGGACCACGGAGGGGACTGTATTTCCGCATATTTGGGCAGAAGCCAAAAGTCAAACCAAGTTTGGCTCGACAGACGCCGAAATGTTTAGTAAGTACTAAATAAGTGGCTCTGAAATATTGGTTTCCATTTTCAACGCTGGAATAGAGATCGTGAAAGCCAAATGTAATAGATGGCATGTACCTTTTTTCTCTAAACAGTTGCAAGCGGATGCTCACAGCCCGATCCTGGTTGGTGAAGTGGCCGGAGTTTGCAATTTTCAGTAATGTACACACATAGGCAACTTCAAGAAATGGTAAAAAGGTCAGATTAAAATAGTAGTTTCCGGTATTATAACCCCAAGAAGGTTGATTAATTGCAGGCAGCAAATTACCACCCATAATGAATGTCCCATCAGCCTTCATCTCGGCTGACGGGATACTCAAAAGGCCATTTGTACCATAAATTGTTTGACAAGTTGTGCGAAAAGGTAAAACGATAAAAACAACCAAGATTAACATCGATTTTCCCATAACCTATTTTAGAGTTAGTGTTTTGGAAATTTGAAACCAATTTTTAATCCGACTTGATGTCCGTTAACCAGGACTATTGGATCGGTAGTACCATCCAAATTGGTTACGATTTGTCGGTATCGCCCAAATGTATATCCATATTCGAGTCCCACAATCATTTTCTTAAAGAACACATGCTCAACACCAATAAATGGCATGGTATTTATGTCATATCCACTCATTTTTAATATATTACCGGAGACATCGTAATGATTCTGGATGATAAAGTAGCTTGCCCTAATGCCTAAATATGGGTACATCGTTAAAATTGGCTTAGGATATTGGTAAAAAACTCCCAGCGAAAAGCCGAGAAATCCGATCCTAAGGTTATTAAATGTAGCATCAGGTAATCCGCTTACGTTTTCTTGCCAATACCAAGCTCCAACGAGGGCCCCAAAATTTAATGGCAGGTTAAAAGAAATATTTCCTTCGAATAAAACACCACCATTAAACTGCTCAGACGAACCAGCCGAGGGCAAAAAGGATTGATTCCAGTAATTCATAGACGGATTGTACCAACTTGTCTTAAGGGAAACGCTGTTAATACTGAATGAGCTAGGCAATGATTTTTCAATTTCCTGAGCTGGTCCACGTGGACTCATCAGCATCATCAGAACACTAATTAAAACTCTATTGTATCTCATGATTGTAAGATTTTGGGTTCAGCCACCGGCCCCTCCTTTATGGCCGCAGGTTAAATCTGAATACATTCTTAATTGGACATATTTTGTAAAAAAGGTTTTCTTTACTGTATGCCCACCGCAATCTGTAGCAGAAACTATTGCCGAAGAGGGTTTGCATCCACCTTTGATAAAATCGGTACTAAAGATAACAGGTCCCCGATCATCAGTAAAGCTCAATTTTACCGCCAAGTAATAGAAATCTTGCGCAGTTTTTTCATCAATACATTCTTTGCAGACAGGACCATCCCTGGTATAGTTTTCCGAAATAGTAGGATCGTTATCTTTCAATGCCATGTAACATAAATATCCAGCGCCGACCGAGGCGACACAAGCTGCTATTGCCGCAGCCAATCCAACCCCAGTGGGGGATGCTAGGATTCCCAAAATACAGGCAACAGCCGTTGCTCCAAGTCCCGCACACTCCCAAAACCAAGGTTCTGTGCACGAACTTTTATTCTTCAGGTAAATGAGGGTAGCACCTCCTTTATTATATGCAATCTTATAATATTTGTCATACAGCAAAACCTCACCTTTCTCCTTATTGATCTCAAGTAAAGCATTTGCTGTCAACAGGTCAGATTGATCATCCAGATAGGAAATGGAAATTAAGAACCGTGTGCTGTCAATAATTCCGTCTTCACTTTCAATGGCCGCAGCAAAAGTTGTTACATTACTTTCATAAATTGTACTTAATGCTCTTCCCTTTGTGGATATTCTCATCTTCTTTTCTGTCATAACTTCACTAATCCCGGAAATGGCATCATTTTCAACACTTTTGGCAATTATTGATGCATCAATTTCTAAAGATTGTAACACATTCAATTCCTTGATAGGAATATCAATACTGGTCCGATATGAATTATTTGCAATGTTTTTTTCCTCTAAGATAATGAGAGCACTATCGGAAGAAATATTAATCTGGAACGTAAAATCATGTTTCCCAGACAAGGCTTTCCATGTGAATAATTGTTCATAGTCTTTATTTGCTTCAATATCTTGAATTATTGAACTTTCTAAAAATTCACCATCCACATAGAAGCATATAATTGTACCATATCTGACCTTTGTAACCTCTTTGTTTTTATATGTTACCGTAAAGGAAAGGATGCTTTCACTATTTAAGGCTTCGTTATCGACAGTAAAATTCCCTTTAGTAATTGTAAAATCAGGCGTAAAAGTAACTGATTCATAATTGTATATTTCATCAACATCCTTACGACAACTTTTTAGCACATAATCTCCAGTCAAAATTATTAGCAAAAAAAAGGGTAAGAAGAATACCGAAATTTTCATTTTCATTTAAGTAGGTTTTTTAAAATAAAATCAGGATTGTAAAAATATTCGGTCCGGTTTTCATCAGGCCTTGTTTCATAGTATTGGCCGAAGTACGATTCAGTTGCAGCATTGTACTCCCAATCAAGAAAGCCAGGTGTACGAGGCTGGAAGAATCGATTTCTTTTAAGTTTCTTCGGCCACAAAGGGATAGCAAAATGAAATCCACCATTTATATGTCCACCTGCAACCATAGCATAGAAGCCAATAACAGTTTCGCCCCAATATCGCGAACAATCGGCGCGTAATCCATAATCTCCATTAAGGTAACGACCAGCGACCAGATCAAATTGCAATTGAAAAGGTTTAAAGAAATAACCGCTTTTTAAGAACCAAGTGAAAACATTCAAATCGTCACGGTACCATCTGTTACCGAAAAACCGGTAAGATCCGGTTAATCCAGCATTAGCGCTCAGAAAGACCTTGCCATTGGAAAAATAGTGTATCATAGTAAGGTCGGTACCGTACCTGCCTGCATTGAACTTACCAATAACAGCACGACCGAAGGTGGAGCCGGGTAAGCGAAACTCCTGCGCAAGGGTGAGGAACCCTGTCCGCACACGGTCACCTTCAGCACCATAGAGTTTATCATTATAAACAGGGAAAATCACCTGTCCTGTAAACCGCATTCCTCGCCAGAGTGAGATTTCTAAAGCCGGAGCTAAGTTAAATTGCAGCTCGTAGATCTGGCTAAATATCACGTTCATTTGATAAAACTGGGGATAAAAAACCAGATTGATCTTATTAAAAGATGGGCTATTAGGAATGATGTGTTTAATTTGGTTCCATTCCTTATATGTATTATAACTTAAACTTACTGGCACCACATCAGCAGTCCTTCTCTGTGGTACAAGATATTGTTGCGATGAAACGGATGTTGATTGAGTCAAGAGAATAGGCAAATCGTTGATTAGAGTGATTACATTCACAGTATCGTATCCACAATTGGTTACATGATTAAGAACCTCTTTTAGAGCATTTACCTTTTCACGATAAATATTATTCTCATAACTTAAAGTCAATGTCTTACAATTTGCTAAAACCCGAATATTTTCAAAACCAACTTGTCCCAACTTTTCAACCAACTCATTGTTAATATTTTGAGCCGGAACCAAATATCCATGTATGCAAAAAACGAAACAATTGATTATTAGCCGTTTGAGTCTTTTCATTGCAAGCCCCTTTGAGGTCAATAAAATGGTTTGATTCAGTTTATCGAGCCGACTGACCCTAAAGACCATCAACCCTACCCCTTTAGCATCAATATGGTCCTGTCAAATCACTACAAATTCAATATTTGGCGACCGAATTTTAATTAGCTCTTGAGATTGAAAGAAGCTAAGATAAGATACTGGAAATATTTGAGATTCAAATGACCATGAATTGTTTCTCAATTTATCTAGCTTTTGGTACATCCTCCAATTCTTTAGTTTATCAAGCTAAATTTAAGAAATCTTTTTGTACAAAAAAAATGTCTTTAAAAAATACGAATTGGACTAAAAAATGCTTTTGCATCCTTTATAACAAACACTTGATACTATTTGTGTGCCTATGTAAAACTGAGCTTTATCGCGGTTTCCTTTCAAAACAATACGATCTGAGGATAAAACTAAACGGACATTAATCACTCAAAAAGCTGAGTTTTCCGAGGTTGTGAAGTTTGGTCAATATGTATGCTGGAATATTTCCAACAATCAATCAACACAACCGGAAATACGACCTTGAGGTTGAGTGTGTGTTAGATAAAAAAAGAGTTATTCTCCTTGATATTTGACGAAAAGAAAAGGCAGGACAATAAAATAAAGCAACAAACAGTTAAGTTTTGGCAGAAAAGAGTAAGCATCCCAGACATTGCAGGAGAGCTTTGCATCTTGCTCAACTGGCATTGCAGCGGCATTGAGAGTGAAGCATTCTGACAAAACAGTTTTCCAGGCAATGGAAAGCCGAATATAACAGATCAGGATCGCTAGATGACACGTCGTGAAAGAGAATTATCAGGTTCAAAAATGTAAGGGGATATTGAAAAAAAGCGAAAAGAATTTTATCCAGGTAGAACCGTCAGAAAGTTGGCAAAAGAAGTTTAGCCTTGGGTTAAAAACAATGATAAGGGAATTGATACTAATAGAATACTTGAAATTTTCGATGAATTATCCTTTAATATTCAATATTAGATTAGCTATTCTTTGGTGAGGTAAAGTGAAGCTAGGAACAAAACATCAATTTTCAGTGGTTATTGTTTGAGCTACCTAAGATCTCATTATGTTAAAAACCAATTCCGAGTGTCATGGTCCAATTTGCCAACCATTGACATAAATCACCCGATTTATGATGTACATCAACAATATCTTGACAAATGATATTGCCAGGCATTTCTATATCTACCTTCATATATAGTCAAAAAAGATACTTTTGCCTGATAATTTTGTAACACTATGAGCAGCGAATCACTGGTTCTGTTCTTTATCGTAGGTGTGGTACTGGTTGGCGGAGCAGTTTTGTTCTCCCATTTTATCGCACCAAGCATCAGTAAAACACCCGTGAAATTTGAGCCTTACGAATGCGGTATCCCTGCACAGGGATTCGCGTGGATACAGTTCAACGTCGGGTATTACTTGTTTGCTATCGTTTATCTGATTTTTGACGTGGAAACGGTGTTTGTGTTTCCCTGGGGTGTAGTAATGAAAGAAATCGGCTTGCGAGCCTTCGTCGAAATCGTGATTTTCTTCGTGATTCTCGGCTTGGGATTACTCTATGCCTGGAAAAAAGATGCATTGAAATGGGTGTAAAAATCAAGAACATGAAGAATGAGGATTTCCGGGATAATGAAACCCTGGAGATCTTCAAGCAAACAGGAGGCAATATCCTGATGACCACCATTGATGACCTGATCAACTGGGGTCGGTCCAATTCAATCTGGCCACTCACCTTTGCCACCAGTTGCTGCGGTATTGAGATGATGGCTGCCGGTGCTCCACGGCACGACTTTTCCCGTTTCGGGATCGAAGTTTATCGTGCCACTCCGCGCCAGGCCGATGTTATCGTGATCGCCGGTACTATTGTTCATAAAATGGCACCAGTACTCAAAAGGCTTTATGACCAGATGGCCGATCCAAAATATGTGATCGCCATGGGTGCCTGCGCCTGCTCAGGTGGTCCATTCTATTATAATACCTACTCGGTGGTTCGCGGTGCCGATCATGTGATCCCTGTGGACGTTTATATCCCCGGATGTCCGCCAAGGCCCGAAGCCCTTTTGTATGGTGTGATGCAGCTGCAACGTAAGATCAAAACCGATACCATCCGCCGCCCACGCGACCCAATGGAGAATTTTATTTAATCAGCCGGATATGGAAAAAGAGCAACTTGGATCCCTCCTATCAGAATTGTATCCTGATTTAGAGATCATTACATCAGGCGAATCCCTACGCGTTAAGGTCAAACATACCTCCATTCATGATCTGGCAACCACGCTGCGCGACGATAGCCGGCTTCGGTTTGATTTCCTGTTTAATTATTATGGAGTTGACCGTGAAGACCGGTTTTCTATTATTTATTGGCTGGAATCAATCCAATACAGGCATATCATTGTGGTGGAAACCGACCTGACGGATCATGACAACCCGGTCATCGATTCCCTTAGTGACTTATGGAAGGGAGCACAATATCAGGAGCGCGAAATCTATGACCTGATGGGAGTCAGGTTCAACAATCACCCTGATCTCCGCCGGCTTTTCCTCGAAGATGGATGGGGATTCCCGCTTAGAAAAGATTATAAGGACGATATTAACTTTATCGAACGATAGCCCATGCAGGAAGTTGAATTACAAGATATTCTGACCTCCCGTGAGGATGGTGACTATATCATAAATATCGGACCACAGCATCCATCTACGCATGGGGTATTGCGGTTCGTGGTTTCACTTAAAGGTGAAATGCTTGAATATGTGACCCCGCATTGTGGCTACATCCACCGCGGTATTGAGAAAATGTGCGAAAGGCTTACCTACCCTCAGATTATTCATCTTACTGACCGGATGGACTATCTGTCGGCTCACATGAACAACGAAGCGGTATCTCTCCTGGTTGAAAAAGCAACTGGTGTTCAGGTTCCTGAACGGGTCAAATATATACGCACCATCCTCTCCGAACTTCAGCGTATCGCTTCACATCAGCTTTGGTGGGCAGCTTTCGGCATGGATATGGGTGGGCTCACCTGCTTTTTCTACGGTTTGCGAGACAGGGAAAAAGTGCTTGACATTTTCGAAGAGTCATTCGGATCCAGGCTGTTGCACAGTTTTGTTTGCCCTGGAGGTTTGATGGGCGATATACACCCGAATTTTCAAAAAAGGACAAAAGAATTCATCAAGTATTTCCGGAAGAAGCTTCCTGAATATGATCAACTACTGACCGGCAATGTCATTTTTGAGCAACGCACCAGGGGCATGGGTACGATTTCCCGTGAAGATGCTATCAGCTATGGACTTACAGGACCATGTGGCAGGGGCTCCAATTTTTCGTGCGACATTCGCAAATTGTATCCTTACAGTGCATATGACAAGGTTGATTTCAAGGAAATCCTGCTGACCGAAGGGGATACTCTTGCACGGTACAAAGTGCGGATCGCTGAAATGTGGGAATCCATGAGAATTATTGAGCAGCTCATTGATAATATTCCCGAGGGTGACTTTACCGCTAAGATGAAACCGATCATTAAGCTTCCTGAAGGAGAATACTCACAGCGCGTTGAAACCGCAAAAGGCGAATTGGGGGTTTATGTGGTAAGTAAAGGTGAAAAGTATCCATATCGGATGCATTTCCGCACTCCAAACTTCAGTAACCTTTTTGTAATCAACCAGCTGGCTTCCGGCAACAAGATTGCCGACCTGATCGCCATCAGTGGATCGCTTGATCTTGTTATACCTGATATTGACCGATAGTTCAACCGAATACAATCATAACGATGCCGTTTAATATTTACGACTTCTCAACTACCACAAAGGCAATCGACCAATTCCTGTATGCAAAGATGTCGCCAACATGGGCATTTGTAACAGAATTAGCCATTGTGGGACTCCTGATCCTGATCGTTTACGCAGTGATCGGCCTGTACCTGGTTTACGCCGAACGCAAAGTATGCGCCTTTATGCAGAACCGCGTCGGACCCAACCGGGTCGGCAAATGGGGTTTGATCCAGACCATTGCCGACCTCTTCAAGTTGCTGATGAAGGAATTGATCCCGATCCGGAAGGCAGATAAATTGCTGTTCAACATCGCTCCTTTTATCGTGATCATTGCTTCATTCATGGCCATTGCCGCCATACCGTTTGCCAAAGGATTACACGCCGTTGATTTCAACATCGGCGTTTTTTATATGATGGCGGTTTCATCCATCGGGGTGATCGGCATCTTACTGGCCGGATGGTCGAGCAACAGCAAGTACTCCCTGATTGGCGCCATGAGGAGCGGTGCACAGGTTGTGAGTTATGAGTTATCAGTTGGACTGGCACTGCTATCAGTGGTCATTTTCAGCGGGTCGATGCAACTTTCAACCATTATTGAAAGCCAGGCCAACGGCTGGTGGATATGGAAAGGTCACTTGCCTGCCATAATTTCATTTGTGGTTTTCCTGATCGCCAGTACTGCGGAAATCAACCGTGGCCCATTTGACCTTGCCGAAGCCGAATCCGAGTTAACAGCAGGATTCCATACCGAATATTCAGGAATCCGGTTTGCTTTCTTTTTCCTGTGCGAATTCATGAATATGTTTGTTGTAGCAGCACTTGCTGCCACTGTTTTCCTCGGCGGCTGGATGCCTTTCCACATCGGTAATCTTGAAGGCTTTAATCATATTATGGATTTCATTCCTCCGGTTTTCTGGTTCTTCGGAAAAACTATCTTCCTCATTTACGTGATTATGTGGTTCAAATGGTCGTTCCCACGATTAAGGATCGACCAGCTTTTAACCCTGGAATGGAAATACTTATTGCCAATAAACCTGGTAAACATTCTGGTCATTGCATTCATTGTCCTTATGGGATGGTACATTAAATAACGAATATGAATTCAGTAGGTACATACTTCAGCGATATTTTCTATGGGCTCAGATCCCTCTGGAAAGGACTAATGGTTACCGGATACTACTTTGTACATCCGAAACAAATTGTAACTCAGCAATATCCCGAAAATCGGAAGGAACTAAAAATGTTCGACCGGTTCAAGGGTGAGCTGATCCTGAAACATGATGAAAATAATTTTCACACATGCAACGGTTGCGCCATCTGCCAACTGAATTGTCCAAACGGTTCGATCGAAATCATTACCGATTCTGTTCCCAACGAGGAAGGTAAATCGGTACGAATCATTGATAAGCATATCTACCACCTTTCGATGTGCACGTTTTGCGGACTTTGCGTAAAGAATTGCCCAAGCGATTCGCTCACCTTTTCTCAGGAATTTGAGCATGCTGTTTTTGATCGCAGTGCGCTCACCAAAATTCTGAATAAACCGGGATCCCTGATCAAAAAAGAACCGAAGGTGGCAAAAGCACCAAAACCGGCTACCGATAATGTTCCCAAGTCTAACCCTGCTAACTAAACCGATATGGCACTGAATGTTTTAATGTTTTATCTACTTTCTGCCGTTATTGTGATCTGCTCGGTACTTACCATAACCACCACCAGGATCCTCAGGGCAGCATTTTATCTTCTTTGCGTGTTGGTGGGAACGGCTGGTTTCTACTTTATGGTTGATTACCAGTTTATGGCCGGGGTTCAACTGGTGCTTTACGCCGGGGGGATCGTAGTTTTAATCATCTTTTCGATACTCCTTACCAGCCATATCAGTCATAAATTTGCCAAGCCTGATGCTATCCGTCTGGTTATGGGTGTATTGGTTGGTTTATCCGGATTTGCACTGTCAACCATTGCTATCCTTAAATATACTTTCACTGCTACCACCGCGCCGGCTATGAAAGTAGATATGCAGGCAATCGGGAACCAATTGCTGGGAACGGGCAAAAATGGTTATGTTCTTCCTTTTGAGGTGATCAGTATACTTCTTCTTGCCGCCATGATCGGCGCCATTATCATCGCGAAAAAAGGTAAATAATTAAACACTAACGCTAAACATCAAGATATGTTAGAAGGAATTCCGATAAGCAATGTGCTAATTGTCAGCTCATTTATGTTTTTTGCAGGTGTTTGCGGTTTTATCATCCGCCGGAACATGATCACCATCCTTATGTCGATAGAATTGATCCTGAATGCGGTCAACATCAACCTGGTGGTGTTCAACAAATATCTTTTCCCCGATCAGCTCCAGGGCCATTTTTTCGCTCTGTTTGTGGTGGGGATCGCTGCGGCTGAAGCTTCAGTGGCTATTGCGCTCATCATCAACATATACAGGCGATTGAGCTCAATCAGCGTAGATAAAGTCAATGAAATGAAGTATTAATCCAACCATCTGGCTGCTATGAATTATTCATTAACCATATTGATCCTCCTGATTCCCTTTGCAGCATTCCTGTTCAACGGGCTTGTTGGCATGAAGTTTAAACCAATTGTATCCGGTTTAGTGGGTACAATCGGACTTGGAGTGATCACGCTGATCGCTTACCTAACCGCCTGGCAATATTTCTTTGTTGATGGAATGACTGATGGCTCCTTCCCTAAAGTCATTGCCATGTCAATGGATTGGCTCAAACTGACTGAGTCCTTAACCATCCGGATGGGTATCCTGCTCGATCCTATTTCTGTGATGATGCTGGTGGTGATTACCACGGTATCGTTCATGGTTCATATCTATAGTCTCGGCTACATGAAGGGAGAAAAGGGGTTTCAGCGTTTCTATGCTTTCTTGTCTCTCTTTTCCTTTTCGATGCTGGGATTGGTGGTAGCAACCAACATTTTTCAGATGTACATTTTCTGGGAACTGGTGGGGGTATCATCATTTCTTCTGATCGGGTTCTACTACTCTAAAGATTCGGCAGTAGCCGCATCAAAAAAAGCGTTTATCGTAACCAGGTTTGCTGATCTTGGTTTCCTGATCGGAATACTTGTTTTATCCTATTTTACGAAAACATTTGATTTTAATATACTTACGGGTGAAGATCAAAGCATATTTGCCTCAACTGCCGGAGTAAGTTTTCTGGGTATGTCTGTAATGACGTGGGCTGCCTTGCTGATCTTTATGGGTGGCGCAGGGAAATCTGCCATGTTTCCATTGCACATCTGGCTGCCGGATGCTATGGAAGGTCCAACACCAGTATCAGCGCTGATCCACGCGGCCACTATGGTTGTAGCAGGTGTATTTTTGGTGGCCAGGATGTTTCCGGTATTCTATTTTCAAGCTCCGGATGCTCTCACGGTGATTTCCTATGTTGGAGGTTTTACTTCACTTTTTGCGGCGGTGATCGCCTGCACGCAATATGACATTAAGCGGGTTCTGGCATTCTCTACCCTCTCACAAATCGGGTACATGATGCTGGCTCTCGGTGTATCGGGATACGAGGGTCATGAAGGGGTTGGATACATGGCCTCCATGTTTCACCTATTCACCCATGCCATGTTTAAGGCTCTCCTGTTTTTAGGTGCCGGTTCCATCATTCATGCAGTGCATAGCAATGTGATGCAAGATATGGGTGGCTTACGCAAGTACCTGCCAATTACGCATATAACCTTCCTGATTGCTTGCCTTACCATAGCCGGGGTTCCATTCCTTTCCGGGTTCTTCAGTAAGGATGAGATCCTGGTTGCCGCATACGAGCATAACAAACTATTATTTGCAGTTGAATTCCTGGTTGCCGGATTAACTGCCTTTTACATGTTCCGCCTTTATTTCAATATTTTCTGGGGTAAGGAAAAGCACTATCATCATACTCCTCACGAATCGCCATTGACGATGACAATACCGTTGATGATTCTTGCTTTTGGGTCGATTTTCGCTGGATATATACCGTTCAGCAAATTGGTAACAGCTGATTCCATGCCCTTTCAAACTCATCTGGATTACGCCATCGCATTACCATCTGTACTGATTGGATTAACCGGTATCCTGATCGCCTGGATCTTATATAAGAAAGAAACCACGATTCCTGAAAGAATATCCAATGCACTCGGTGGATTCTACCGTACTGTTTATAACAAGTTTTACATCGATGAATTATATATGTTCATCACCAAAAAGATCATATTCAACTACATATCGAGGCCTGTTGCCTGGTTCGACCGGCATATTGTTGACGGAACCATGAACGGAATCGGCTGGCTCACTGTTACCAGTTCAAAAGGCATTAAAGGATTGCAATCCGGTAACCTGCCTCAGTATGGTATGGTGTTCGTGGTTGCAGCGATCGTGCTGGTGCTTGTTTTTTCTTTTCTAATCTGATCATTGAGGTTTAATCTGAAATAGAAACCGATTATGAATATTCTGAACCTGTTTGTTATTATTCCAGTACTGACGGTGATTGCCATCGTTTTTACTAAAGATTTTAAAGGAGCCCGGGTGGTGGCAGCTGCAGGCATGTCGCTACAGCTGATTACTTCGGTGATTCTTGTTTTCAGTTTTTTTGCCCAGCGCAAAGCAGGCATGACGGGTGAGTTTCTCTTCCTGAGTGATATAACCTGGTTTAAAACACTTAATATTCACTACTGCGTTGGAGTTGATAGCATTGCCGTTTGGATGCTTCTTTTGGCATCGATCGTGGTATTTGCCGGCATTTTTGCTTCCTGGCAGGTTGAATATCTTGCACGTGAGTTTTTTATTTCGCTCATCTTGCTGGCAACCGGAGTTTTTGGGTTCTTTATCTCCCTCGACCTCTTCACGATGTTTCTCTTTTATGAGCTCGCGGTGATTCCGATGTATTTGCTGATCGGTATCTGGGGTAGCGGACCAAAAGAGTATTCAGCTATGAAGCTTACCTTGATGCTTATGGGAGGTTCGGCATTGTTAGTTGTTGGGTTATTAGGGCTTTACTTCTACTCTTCAGCAGCAGGCCCTGTGACATTCAACCTGCTCGAATTATCGAAGATATCTTTTCCGCTGGCCATGCAGCGTTTTTTCTTCCCGTTCCTGTTTGTTGGGTTTGGTATTCTGGGTGCTTTGTTTCCCTTACATACCTGGTCGCCCGATGGTCACTCTTCTGCACCAACGGCAGTTTCCATGCTCCATGCGGGTGTGTTGATGAAACTTGGCGGATACGGTTGCTTGAGGGTTGCCATGTTCCTTTTGCCGGATGCTGCTCAGGAAATGTCGTGGATATTCCTGATTCTTACAACTATCAGTGTGGTTTACGGAGCCTTTGGTGCCATCTGGCAAAAGGACCTCAAGTATATCAATGCTTATTCATCGGTGAGCCATTGCGGTCTGGTTTTGTTTGCCCTGCTTATGATGAACAAAACATCGATGAACGGAGCTGTTATCCAGATGATCTCACACGGGTTAATGACAGCCCTCTTTTTCGCCTTGATCGGTATGATTTACGGAAGAACACATACCCGGAACATTGACCAGATGGGTGGGCTGATGAACGTTATTCCTTTCCTCAGCGTCGCTTATGTTATTGCTGGTCTTGCCTCTTTGGGACTTCCGGGATTGAGCGGTTTTGTTGCTGAAATGACCATTTTTATCGGCTCGTTCCAGCATCCCGATACTTTTCACCGGGTTGCCACCATCATCGCAACAACCTCCATTGTGGTTACCGCGGTATACATCCTTCGTGTGGTTGGCAAACTCCTGCTCGGACAGATCAGAGAAAAAGAATATCTTGAATTTCCGGATGCTAAGTGGTATGAACGCATCAGCGTTGTTGTACTTATACTCCCCATTGCAATCATCGGTTTTTATCCATCGTTTTTATCGAGCACACTGATGGATGCACTCAATCCTATTGTTGAACGGTTAACAGCCATGCTATAAAACATTAAAGAGATGGACATTTCTTCTTTCAACCTCATGCGAAACGAATTGATTCTTGTCGGGATCGTTTTGGTTTTGCTTATAGCGGAAATTTTTACTAAAGACGAGAATAAGCACAGGCTTATCACCATGGGTACCGTATTGTTTGGTATAGCTACCCTCATAAACTTCCTGCCCTTGCAGGAAGGGCAGTTATTTGGCGGAAGTTTTCAAACAAGCCAGATGACGGCATTTATGAAGAGTGTTCTTAACATGGCAGTCTTTATCATCTTTCTGCAGTCTTTTACATGGCTCAAAAGAGAGGAAAACCATGGAAAAATCGGAGAGTTTTTCATCCTCATTATTTCTACCCTGATCGGAATGGATTTTATGATTTCATCAGGTGATTTCCTGATGATGTATATTGGTTTAGAACTCGCCACCATTCCGATGGCAGCTTTGGCAGCATATGAAAAATTCAGCGAAAAATCAGCCGAAGCCGGTATTAAACTTATCCTCACCTCAGCTCTCTCATCAGGAATTTTACTGTATGGTCTATCATTTATTTATGGTACCACCGGATCTATTTATTTTGCTGATATTGTTGGAAATATTGGCCACAATTCATTGCAAACTTTTGGATTTGTATTCTTTGTTGCAGGTATGGCTTTTAAAATTTCATTGGTACCTTTCCATCTGTGGACGGCCGATGTTTATGAAGGCGCTCCAATAAGCGTTACTGCCTATCTTTCTGTTGTTTCAAAAGGCGCTGCAGCATTCACCTTCATGATCATTCTTTATCGCGTATTCAGCACGATTACGGTGGTTTGGGAACCGTTGCTGTATACCTTGGCCGTGGCAACCATGACCGTGGGTAACCTGTTTGCGCTAAGGCAAGAGAACTTAAAAAGGTTTATGGCGTTTTCTTCTATTGCTCAGGCCGGGTTTATCCTATTGGGTATTATGCAGGGAGGGCAATTGGGAATGACTACTGTTGTTTATTTTATGCTGATCTATGTATTTACCAACCTGGCAGCATTTGGCGTGATCGCTGCAATTTCTGAAAAAACCGGTAAGGAGAACATTTCCGATTATAATAGTTTATATAAAACAAATCCGGGATTAAGCCTGATATTACTTTTATCCATGTTTTCGTTGGCCGGGATTCCTCCAGTGGCAGGGTTCTTTGGAAAATTCTTTCTATTTACAGCTGCCGGAGCTAAAGGATACTACATTCTGGTTTTAATAGCGGTGCTTAATGCAACCGTTTCACTCTACTACTATTTACGGGTAGTAAAGGCGATGCTGATTGACAAATCGGACACTCCGATCGCCACTTTTAAAACACCTTTGCCCATGCGTATCAGCTTGCTGATCTGCGTTGTTGGTATCTTCTTTATCGGATTTGCCAGCTTTATCTATGAATACATTTCCAAAATCAGTTTCGGCATTAATTAGTTTTTACCATGGCGCTAAATCAGGGGAAACATATCATTGAAGTGATCGACGGCAAACGTTGCACCTTAGTTGATTCAGGCATTTCTGCCATTCGCAAAGAGTTTTTAAAGTCGATATTGGAGTTTAACAGCTACGAGGTTAAAACAGCTGTTGATGAAGCCGGACTTTGGAAGATTGGCGTTACAGATGTTGTTTTTCATGCTGCTGTTGATATTTATAAGCGCAAACTACATTCCCCAAACGGAAAAATCATCACTCCTGCTTATTGGCTCCAGCTTACTGATCAACAAACTGAATCTGAAGTAAATTATTGGATGGGTTTTAAGTAATCCAACCACTTCTCTTTCTTTCTTTTAAGCACATTTAAGCCCTTTTCGCTGGTCTGGTAAATACCAACAGGTATTCACCAGACTTTCGCGTTTTAATGAGTCTAAAACAAATTCATTAAAATAAAGAACCCCGGTTTTCTGAAATCAGAAAACCGGGGTTCTTTTTATTCACACAGGCATCTGCCCGTTTTAGTTCTGTTTATTCAACACCGATATTACTTTAGTTGCCTGATCTCCATTGCAGTACATTCTCACGAAATACAATCCCTGTGGAAGGTATAGTGGTTTCCAGGTTACAAAGTTTCTTCCTTCATTAAATACCTGTCGCACAATTAACCGAACTTCCTGTCCAATCATGTCACAGATTTTAATGGTTACCTCTCCTTTCACCGGAAGATCAAACGCAATTGTTGTTTCATAAGCAAAAGGATTCGGGAAGATGTTCAGGTTATAATTCTCAACCAAGAGGTTAACAGTAACCTCATTGCTGAGGTAAGCAAACTGCTGGCTATTCAAATCAAATGCCTGAGCGAGCCCTGTTTTAATAACTTTCCCGGCAAGAACATCGTTTGAAGTAATCGTGTATTCAGCTTTTAGTGAATCGATGGCACCCGGAGCCAATGACCGGATAGTTCCGCTAAAGGAAAGTGTTGAGTTTTTATCGGTAATCTGAATGATATCCAAGGTAATATTACCCTTATTTTCAACTACTACCGTGTAAACAACAACATCGCCCTCTTTCTTAAAGGTTTGAGTTGAGGTAGTTGCTTTCGCATTCAAATCAGGAAGCTGAACACCTGGGATCGTCACACTGTTCCCTGTTTTCTCAATCGGTTTACCATTTAGATCGAAACCAGATGCTTTGGCTACGCTAACCACTTTCCCAATATCGAGGTCGTGTTGTGTGATGGTCCGTGTAGCAGAAACAGTAATGAACTCACCAGGATGCAGTGATTCAATAGGTGCAGAAGACAGCATTTGTGAACCTGCATCGGAAATCTTCATATTAAATATAGTAATATTTCCGTTGTTCTGGATTTGTATGGAATAGTTAACGACATCGCCTACCTTTCGGAATATCGGAGTTACAGGACTATTGGAAATCAACATTTTGGGATCCTGTATACCCACAACAGTAACCTTGTTTCCAACCTTTTCGATAGTATTACCATAGAGATCAAATCCAGTTGCTTTTGCCTCTGTCACTACTTTACCGGCATCAAGATCATTCTGAGTAACCATATGTGATGCAGAAACCACAAACGTTTCATCCGGTACCAAAATAATACTAGGCCGTGCAGTGATAATTACAGAATTTGGATCGGTGACCAATGTACTTACAATGCTAACATTCCCTGAATTCTTAACAAGGATGTTATAATGTATGATGTCGCCTACCTTACTGAATGAAAGTTCTTCAGCAACAGCTGTAGTAGAAAGCTCCGGACTCTTTATTCCAACCACCGAAACCTCATTTCCCGGAACCATAACCAATTGCTTATCCGGATCCGTTCCGGTAGCACTAACTGACCTAACCACCTTACCGGCATCAAGATCAGCCAAAGTAACGGTGTAAAGGGCTGTTAATTTGGCGGTGTTACCCGGTGCCAGATTTAATTGCGAACCACCGTTAAAGGTAATATCCCAGGGAGACGAAAACTCAATATCAGCCAACGTTAAGTTTCCTGTGTTGCTAACTTCAATGGAATAGTGAATTTGCTGACCCAAAGTATTGAAAGAAGTTTCATCAGACTTAAACCGGATGGTCATCTGCGGATTTTTAATCGCAAATACTTTTACCGGTTTGCTTTGAGTATTGAATGTATTCCCGTTTTGGTATGTTCCCTGGATAGAAGCCAGGTTAACGATCACCCCTGAATCAAGATCAGCCTGGGTAACCACATGCGTTGCCCTAATAGTTAAGGAACCGGAACCTTGGAGGTTGAACACCGTCATCCCATCAGAAATTACCGAATTTGGGTCAATCACGGAAATATCAGAGGCCGCAATGTTCCCATAGTTCTTAACCGTTATGGAATAATGAATTACCTGCCCTACTTTGTCAAAACCTGGTGTTTCAACAACCTGACTAACAGCAATTCCTTCCATCTTATTAGCTGGAATTTCAATTTCATTTGTTTTAGATGAAATTAATTGTCCACCAGGTTTATAACCAGATACTGTTGCAGAACTAACAAGCCGTCCAGCTGTTAAGTCAGCTTGAGTAACCACGTATTCAGCCATAATTTTAGCAGAGCCTCCCGGTATAATGCTACTTATAGCATTTCCAGTAAGCCGTGCATCCAATTCAGTTGGTGTAACGTTTGTAATCATCACATTACCAGTGTTCTGAATTTCGATTGAATAATGGATGATATCGCCTGGAGCATTATAACTTACTTCGGCGGCAGAGAATGTTGCCTTCAGCTCTGGAATTTGCACTCCCCTTGTAATCAAACTATTGCTTATAACCGAAAGCTGCTGGCTATTTGGATCACTCCCGATAACGGTAGATGCTTTTTCAACAAACCCAACATTAAGATCGGCTTGTGCCACGTAATGAGTCGTTCTGATAATGATACTCTCACCCGGGTTAAGGCTCGAAACCTGGTTACTTCCAACAACAGTAGTGTTAGGATCCGCCAAGGTAATTCCAGTGATTTTAACATTTCCGGTATTAGTAATTTTATTTGAGTAATGAATCAGATCGCCAATAGTTCGGAAGGAGGTTTCATCAGCAGTTTTGGTCAGGGTAAGTGAAGGCAACTGTTTTGCATAAACTGTTACCTCATTGCTTTGTACGCTGTCTGTCAGATTAAACAAATCCTTACCAGTTGCAGTAGCGAGGTTTATAACTTTGCCGGCATTAAGATCCCTTTGTGTAATCACATGCTCAGCTGTCATAGTGATAGATTGTCCGGTAGGTAAACCGTAATCGGTATTGACACTGGTAAATACAGCATTCTGATCACGGACAATAACTTCCAGCATGATGGTATTCCGGAGGTTCTTTACATTGATCGTATAATGTATAACCTCTCCAACAGCTTTAAAAGTGGCTTCCTTAGCAAATTTAGTCAGAACCAGTTTCGGAGGTTGGTTAGCATATAATGCAACCTCGTTACTTTCATCACTAACTGCTTTTCCAGTAGGATCAATACCCTTTGCATAAGCGACATTAACAATTTTTCCGGCATCGATATCGGCCTGAGTCACCACATGTTCAGCTTTGGCAGTCAGGGTTTGACGTGGAGCCAGACTTAGGATCGGGCTACCGGCAACAACCACTGCACCAGGATCAGAAACTACAATATTTGTAGCAGTAACGTTTCCGCAGTTATACACTTCGAGGGTATAATGAATCACTTCACCAACAGAACGGTAAGTGTTTTCCGTAACGAATTTGGTAATAGTTAACTGGGGACGCTGAAGAGCAGGAACTGCAACACATTCACTGGAGTCAGCAGATTGCACTCCATCAGCAAATACACCGGAAACTAATGCGCAATTTACAATTTGTCCGGCATCAATATCTTGCTGGGTAACGATATGAGTTGCCATATAAGTGTTGGCAACACCAGCTTGCAAAGAAGTTATCGGGTTTCTTGAGCTGATCATGGCATTCAAATCGGAGACAGAACTATTATAGAGTGTTCCGTCGCTTGTGTTGATAACCTCGATGTTATAATGGATCACATCTCCTACAGCACTATAACTAGTTTCTACTGCTTTTTTGACAATTACCAATCCAGGGCGTATGCCAGGGTTAACAATCACCGTAACCGTAGTTTGATCGCAGTTCGATGGATTAACTTTTTCACAAATCCGATAATCAAGGTAATAAGTATTGGAAGGTGTACCCGGAGCCACCAATACCGAAGTTCCCGAAAGGGTAACACCCGGATTTGTGGAACTTATAAAAGTAATGGTTACATCAGCAGGATTGAGCAATACTCCATTGAGAAGGTCATTAACCAAAACATTGGGTACGGCGGTTCCGCCAGACAATCCATCAACGGTACCCTGATCGGCGATGGCGTCGATATTTGGAGCGCTAACCGGTACCGTAACAATGGCCTGATCGCAATTTGAAGGTTGAGATTTCAAACAGATCTGGTAGGTGAGTATGTAATTGCCTGCTGGTGTACCCGCTGCAACTACCACATTTGAACCAACCAGAGTAACGCCAGGATTACTACTACTGATAAAGGATAAATTAATATCAGCCGGATTAACCACTACACCATTCCAGGTATCATTTACCAGAACATTGATAAATGAGGTACCCCCGGTAAGCCCAGGAACAACGGTACCAGTATCATCATTGGCAATCAGGACTGAAAGTATAATTTTGGAGATGTTGTTATCAAGCAAAGGGTCAGGCTCTTTCCCTGCAACAGTAGCAATATTTTCATAACTTATACCTGTACCCGGAGCGTTCACTAATACTTTCATTTTAAGAATGGTATTTGCTCCAACTGCCAGGGTTCCAATTGTCCATACCCCTGTAGCCGGCAGGTAGGCTCCTGCCCGGTCATCGGATACGTAAGTGAAACCAGAAGGTAATAAGTCATTTACTTTCACGTTGGTTCCAATGCCTGGTCCCTTATTTGTCACGGTAAGAGTAAAAATAACCTCACTACCAATAGCAGGGGTGGTATTGTTGATCGTTTTAATCACCTGAAGATCTACCGGCAAGGCAGTTATTGTTACTGCAAAGCTGCAGAACGCAGTGTTTTTGCACTTATCGGTTGCTATCCAGGTTACCATGGTTGAGCCAAGCGGAAAGACATATCCGGCCAGAGTAGACGTTTGGGTTAAATTGTTAATTACAGTGGCAGTACCCCAGCGATCGGAAACTGAAATATAGTCAAATTCATTTCCTACGGTGGTGTAGGTTGCGGGCAGGCCTGAAATTGTTCTTACCTGAGTGGTTGCATGGCACACTAAAGTTGGTGGAGTATTATCGGCAATGGTTATGGTAACCCTGCTTTCGGAAGGGGTGCAGATACCATTGCTAATGGTCCACTTAAATATATATACGCCGGGAACAAGATTCGTAACGGTAGTATTATATAGTGTAGCACTAGTAATAACCGGCACATTCGGGCCGCTCACCAAAGACCAGAATCCTGTTTCAGGTGACGGGTTATTACCTGCAAGTTGAACCGTGGATACTGAGCAGAGGTTTTGGGCAGGGCCTGCATTGGCAATAATACTTACAGAAGTTTGATTTCTCAATGAAACTTCATCAAATGAACTGCAAGTACCATTAACTATTGTCCAGCGTAAAACTACCGGAACACCATCAGGAACGCCGGTAACGGCGGATGTAGGTGAATGAATGCTGACAACCGTGGCAGTTCCGGATTGTACAGTCCACGTGCCGGTACCAACCGATGGAGCATTTGCAGCAAGTGTAAAGTTTCCACTGCCACACTGTGCCTGATCTGCTCCGGCAGCTGCAACCGTTACAGGTGCATCATTAGTAAGAGATACTTCATCGAAAGAACCGCAAGTGCCGTTTGCAATTGTCCAGCGTAATAGCGCTGTTGAGCCGGCAGGAACACCAGTAACTTCTGAATTGGCAGCATGAATATTTGCAATCGTAGCTGTGCCGTTCTGAACAGTCCAGGTGCCAACGCCGGAGGTTGCCGAATTAGCTGCAAGCGTAAAGGTTGAATTGCCGCAAAGAGCCTGATCGGGACCTGCTGTCGCAATGGTCACTGCTGTATTATTGATTAGAGAAACCTCGTCAAATGAGCTGCAGGTACCATTAACAATGGTCCAGCGAAGGACTGCAGGAGTAGTTCCAGCTGGTACACTGGTAACTACAGAAGTTGGAGAATGAATATCGGAAATCGTGGCGGTTCCGCTCTGAACGGTCCAGGTGCCGACACCGGTTAACGCGACATTACCTGAAAGAGTAAATGTTCCATTATTGCACAACGCCTGATCGGGACCGGCAGCAGCAACAGTTACAGCATTATGGTTAGTCAGTGATACTTCATCGAATGAACTGCAGGTACCATTTACGATGGTCCATCTTAAAACGGCCGTTGTTCCGGAGGGTACGCCTATTACCCCGGAAGTTGGTGAGTGAAGGCTGGAAATCATGGCTGTACCGCTTTGAACTGTCCAGGTGCCCGTACCCGGAGATGCTGAATTACCAGCAAGAGTGAAGCTTCCGATGTTGCACTGAGCCTGGTCAGATCCAGCTGCGGCGATAGTTACCGCTGCATTGTTGGTTAAAGAAACCTCATCAAACGAGCTGCAGGTGCCATTTACGATGGTCCAGCGCAATAATGCGTTAGTACCGGCAGGTACACCGGTTACCCCTGAGCTTGCGGAATGTAAGCTGGTAATAGTTGCGGTGCCAGTTATTACGGTCCAGGTGCCGGTTCCAACCACCGGTGCATTACCGGCAAGTGTGAAATTACTAATGTTACACTGTGCAATATCCGTTCCGGCTGCGGCAATGGTTACCGCGGCATCATTGGTTAATAATACCTCATCAAAAGTAGAACAGGTTCCGTTGACAATAGTCCAGCGCAGAAGTGCTGAAGTGCCTGCCGGAACACCGGTAACACCCGATGTGGCAGAATGCAGACTGGTAATGGTTGCTGTTCCGGTTTGAACGGTCCAGGTACCGGTGCCTACAGTAGCTGTATTTCCGGCGAGGGTAAAAGTCGGGATATTACATTGTGTCTGATCTGAACCGGCGGCCGCTATAGTAACGGCTGCATTATTGGTCAGAGATACTTCATCGAATGAACTGCAGGTTCCATTTACAATGGTCCACCGTAATACGGCGGTTGTTCCGGCTGGTACACCGCTTACTGTTGAGGTTGCCGAGTTTAGGCTTGCAACAACAGCTGTTCCGCTCTGTACACTCCAGGTACCCACTCCAACAGAAGCAGCATTACCTGCAAGCGTAAAGTTTGTATTATTGCACTGAGCCTGATCGATTCCAGCTGCGGCAACGGTAACAGCTGCATTATTAGTTAAGGATACTTCGTCGAAAGAGCTGCATGTTCCGTTAACTATGGTCCAGCGAAGCACTGCAGTTGTACCTGCAGGCACACCGGTAATTCCGGAGGTTGGCGAAAACAGGCTGGAAATTGTGGCCGTTCCGCTCTGAACCGTCCAGGTGCCATTACCAACCGATGGGGCATTTCCGGCAAGTGTAAAGCTTCCACTGTTACACTGTGCCTGATCTGATCCTGCGGCAGCAACTGTCACAGAGGCATTATTGGTTAAAGATACTTCGTCAAATGAGGAGCATGTTCCATTAACAATGGTCCAACGCAATACAGCAGTAACACCGGCCGGAACACCTGTCACACCGGATGTTGCTGAATTCAAACTGCTTATAGTGGCAGTACCGCTTTGAACGGTCCAGGTGCCGGTACCAACGGTTGCGGCATTTCCGGCCAAGGTAAAACTCCCATTATTACATTGAGCCTGATCAGCGCCGGCGGTGGAAGTAACAGGAGCTTCATTATGGGTAAGCGATACTTCATCATACGAACTGCAGGTACCATTAACAATGGTCCAGCGTAATAACGCAGTTGTTCCGGCAGGTACACCGGTTACTAATGATGTTGCAGAATGTATAGCGTTTATTGAAGCGGTTCCGCCTTGAACCGTCCAGGTACCCATACCAACTGATGGAGGGTTCCCGGCCAAAGTAAAACTACCGCTGCTGCACTGAGCCTGATCAGCGCCGGCAGCAGCTATTGTTACGGCTGCATGATTGGTAAGTATAACTTCATCAAAGGTGCTGCAGGTGCCATTTACGATCGTCCATCTCAGCAATGCTGATGAACCCGCAGGTACCCCGGTAACTCCTGATGTAGCGGAATGAAGGCTGGTAATGGTTGCTGTTCCGGTTTGAACGGTCCAGGTGCCGGCACCTACAGTTGCGGCATTACCGGCAAGAGTAAAGCTCCCGTTATCACATTGAGCCTGGTCAGTTCCGGCTGCTGCAATATCGACCGCGGCATTATTGGTCAGAGATACTTCATCAAATGAGCTGCAAGTTCCGTTTACAATGGTCCAGCGCAATACTGCAGTTGTTCCTTGCGGTACGCCTGTGACTGCGGAAGTTGCTGAGTTAAGGCTGGTGATATTGGCTGTTCCACTTTGTACAGTCCAGGTTCCGGTACCTACGGCGGCAATATTTCCTCCGAGGGTAAAGCTTCCGTTATTACACTGGGCCATATCGGATCCGGCTGCTGCAACAGTTACCGCTGCATCATTGGTAAGTGAAACTTCATCGAATGTACTGCAAGTGCCATTCAAAATGGTCCAGCGCAATACCGCGGTTGTACCTGAGGGCACTCCGGTTACTCCGGATACAGCTGAATGGTTGTTGGTTATAGTGGCGGTACCGGTTTGTACGGTCCAGGTTCCTGTACCCACTGATGCAGCATTTCCTGCCAGGGTAAAGTTACCATTATTACATTGTGCCTGGTCAGCACCGGCAGCGGCTATTGTTACAGCCGCATCATTGGTCAGGGAAACTTCATCAAAAGAGCTGCAAGTACCATTTACTATAGTCCAACGCAATACTGCAGTGCTGCCAGCGGGAACACCTGTTACCCCAGAGGTAGCCGAATGAAGATTGGTTATGGTAGCAGTACCGCTTTGCAGTGTCCAGGTACCGGTACCCACCGAGGCGGCATTTCCGGCGAGAGTAAAGCTACTGTTATCACACTGAGCCTGATCATTCCCGGCTGCTGCCGCAACAGGAGCCTGATCGTTGGTCAGCATAACCTCATCGAATGAGCTACAGGTACCATTAGCTATGGTCCATCTTAAAATAGCGTAAGTTCCGGCAGGTACACCGGTAACCCCGGAAGTTGCGGAATGCAAACTGGTTATGGTAGCCGTTCCATTTTGCACGGTCCACGTTCCGGTTCCTACAGAAGCAGCATTTCCTGCAAGGGTAAAGCTACTGGTATTGCATTGAGCCTGATCGGTTCCGGCTGCTGCAATTGTAACGGCAGCATCGTTGGTCAGCAATACCTCATCAAAGGTACTGCACGTTCCATTAGTAACGGTCCATCGCAAAAGTGCCGAGGTACCGCTGGGCACTCCGGTAATCCCAGATGTTGGCGAGTGCAGCGCGGTAATATTGGCTGTGCCACTTTCAACAGTCCAGGTGCCAGTACCCACAGCTGCAGAATTGCCGGCAAGGGTAAAGCTTCCATTGTCGCACTGAGCCTGATCGGGACCGGCGGCTGCAGTGGTAACCGGAGCATTATTGGTGAGAGAAACTTCATCGAAAGAGCTGCAGGTACCATTAACAATGGTCCAACGCAATGTTGCAGTTGTACCTTCCGGAACTCCGGTTACCCCGGAAGTCGCAGAATGCAAACTGGTTATCTGACCAGTGCCGCTCTCTAAGGTCCAGGTGCCCGTACCCGAGGACGGAGTATTCCCAGCTAACGCAAAACTTCCGTTGTTGCACTGAGTCTGGTCTGAACCGGCAGCAGCAACAGTTACCGGTGCATCATTTCTTATCGAAACCTGATCAGACGAGCTACAGCTTCCATTGGTAATGGTCCAGCTGAGGATAGCGGTACCATTCACCGGTACACCGGTCACCCCTGAATTAAACTGCGATGGATTGGTAATTGTGGCAGTTCCGCTTAACACTGCCCAAGCGCCTGTGCCTGACGATGGAGCATTGCCGGCAAGGGTAAAACTTCCGTTGTTGCACTGCGATTGATCGTCACCTGCTAAGGCAATGGACACTGCTGCATCATTTCTCAGCGATACCTGATCAGAAGAACTGCAGGTTCCATTAGTGATGGTCCAGCTTAAAACAGCGGTACCATTTGCAGGAACTCCGGTTATTCCGGAATTATATAAAGCCGGGTTTGTGATATTAGCCGTCCCACTGACAACTTCCCACAGTCCGGTTCCTGAAATTGCTGCATTGCCTGCCAGGGTAAACGCCCCGTTATTGCACTGCGCCTGGTCATTACCAGCGGCGGCAACGGTAACGGCAGCATCATTTCTCAGCGATACCTCGTCTGACGACTTGCAACTACCATTGGTAATGGTCCAACTCAAAACAGCAGTAGTGTTTACCGGAACGCCGGTTACTGCAGAATTATAGGATAAAGGGTTGGTTATGGTAGCTGTTCCACTTACAACTTCCCAAAGACCTGTACCGGAAGTTGCTAAATTTCCGGCAAGTGTAAAATTACTATTGTTGCACTGCGACTGGTCATTGCCTGCGGCTGAAACAGTAACAGGAGCATCATTGGTTAGCGATACTATATCGGTAGTGCTACATACTCCGTTCTGGATGGTCCATCTCAGAACTGCAGTACTATTGGCAGGTACACCGGTGACGCCCGATGTTGCAGAATGTAAGGAAGAAATGGCAGCTGTTCCGCTCTCTACTGTCCAGGTGCCTATTCCAGCTGCGGCAGTATTTCCAGCGAGGGTAAAGCTACCGTTGTTGCATTGGCTCTGGCTCAATCCAGCTTCTGCCGGTGCGGGAGCTACATTATTTGTAAGAATAACCTCATCAAAAGTACTACACGAATAATTAACAATGGTCCAGCGCAATACAGCAGGTGTGCTGCCGGCAGGAACATTAGTAACTTCTGTTTTTGGGGAATGAATATCGGTTATGGAAGCAGTCCCACTTTGCACAGTCCAGGTTCCTTCGCCAATGGAGGCAATATTTGCAGCCAAAGTGAAAGTTCCGGTATCGCATTTAGTTTGGTCACTACCTGCGTCAGCTGCTGCAGGAGGAGCATCAACAGTTAATACAATTTTTGAAGACGTGCTTGATGCTGAGCAATCAGGATCAGAACAGGTAGCATTTGCCTTACGACGAAAATAGGTAGTAACCGTAATAGGAGCAGGGTCATAATCGCGTGTAAAAGCCAGATCATGAACAACATTTTCGGTAAAAGCATTGTTGGTTGCCGACTCCCATTCGTAGGTTACCTGATCGCAAACAAAAACCTGGGCCCCCAAATTGGTTATTACTACATCGCTTCCGGTAAGCAATTTCGGGTCGAACGGTCTGCAACCCCGAATATCATATACAGCCTCAATACTGTTTAAGCTCATAGTAGGAGAAACCCCTTGAGCATTCAAATTATTTACAGCTGACAAAAACAAAAAAGACCAAAACAATGGTTTGATCATTTTTATTAGTTTCGTATTTAAAGTATAAGTTTTCATATACAGAGCTATCTATTATGGCAGAATTGTAAATTTTATTCCAGAGCAAGTGCTTGATGCTGAGCGTTCCGGTGAAACACACTCCACGCTGGCTACCCGGCGGAAATAAGTTGTTTTGGTAATTACTCCAGGGTCATAATCCTTTGTTGCCGCAAGATCATGAACCACATCTTTTGTAAAACCGCGGTCGGAAGCTGATTCCCACTCGTATATCACAGATGTACATGAACTACCGCCGGAATCAGTTACCGTGACATTTGTACCGGTGATTTTGTCAGGGTTTAATGAACCGGACCCCGTAGTTATAGCAGGTGCAGTGATCCCATTTGCGCTGATAGTTTGCGCATTAATATTTGAGAAAAGCCCAAAACATATGAAAAAAGTTAAAACAAATAGTTTTACTACTTTCCTCATAATCAAATTTTTACAAAAGGTTTTCATGATTTGAAAATCATTATAAAGAATTATTAATAATCTATGTAGGGGGAAATAGGGCAACATGCGCTTTCGGACTGCGAAAACGACCTTCCTATCTGAGCAAGTAAAGTCGAACATGTATTTAGCCTTAGTATAACAAGTGTAAAGATAAAACTTATTAACAATCTTACCAACATTTGAACAGAAAAAAATTGATTTTTTTCAGATTTGGTCAAGATTGAGTGGCAAAAACGAGATTTTGCCAATAATTTCAAGGCTTTCACGACAATGGGATGCTGTTGGAATGTTACAAAATCATCCATCAGTTAATAAAAATCGCAACAGGGAAGGAGCGATAGCGGGAAAAGTCTTCAAAAAGAACGATTGGCAGAAAAAGCCATGTGGATAGCCACTTTCAGGGGACAGCTAACATTTCGACTCCCAAAAATTCAAAATTCAGGTAAAAAGAGATGTTTTGTTTAAACAATTCTTAAACAAGTGATAATACTTCGAAACCTCGAAGAACAGAAAGACGACAAATTAATTTATCCTAACATCCTCCTGAAGCTTTCTTTTTGCCAGTTTTTTTTGTCACCGATGGCTTTGCACCTGAGCTTTGGTCCGCAGGTGCAGCAAGCTGTACGGCTCCTCCTCCGCCTAAAGCAGATCCTGCCGCCTGGCGAAAATCATACCTGGCTAGCTCCTCATTTGGGGCGGTAGATGCTGGTTTTGATGGATTCAAAATAGTTTCAACCCAATAATTCAACCCACCTTCCAAAACAAATATATTGTTATATCCAAGTTGACGGGTTATCATCCATGCCTGATTAGCTTCAACACTGCCGTTACTGTAGAAAATATTCAGCTTAATATCCTGATCAAGAACCTCTTTCCATTGTTCACTTAACAGGTCGGAAAAAGGGATATTAATAGCTCCCGGTAAACTATATTTTTCAAAATCGCCCTGATCGCGCACATCTATTAATTGAATCAAAGGATCTTTATTAATCAATTTTTCCGCCAGTTCATCCGGGCTGAAAAACTGTTGACGACCATTTGCCTCTTCTAGTAACTGACTGGCAGTAAGCTTATATGGATGGGTAGTATTTTGAGGTACTGCTGCAATGATGAGACCAAGCCCAACTATTGATATTGATAATATTACTCTTGCTTTCATGATTAGTTAATTTTTAATATTCTTGACGGGGGAATTTCTTTTCAGCCCATTCGGCAACATAAAACATTCCGATAGCTGCCAGGATCACTCCCAGGGCGGCAATGCCATCAGAAAGTCCAAGGGACTCACTAAGTTTGGGAGATCCTTTAAAAGCAGCCATGTACAGGTTATCCCATATAGGGAAACCTTCAGAGAAAATAACTACACCGATAAAAAGTCCGCCGATAAATACCATAGCATCAATTTTTCCAATGGAGGCTCCTGCAAAGCTGGTACCCGGACAAAAACCACCGATAATAAATCCAGCCCCCATAACCACACCGCCAAGAATTGCAGAGGTCAGATAGGTTGGATTTACATATACGAGGTCAAGATCGAGCCATCCAAACAGGCTCAGGAAAAGCATTCCCAGCATCGCTGTGATTGCGGCAGTAAAGAACACTTTTAGTACTACCGTATCATATCCATAAAACACTCCGGCTAACTTCCGGCTTGATGAGAACCCACTGCTTTCGAGTACAAAACCAAATCCAATTCCTATAATGAATGCAAGCAGCATATTGGTGTTCTCAGAAATTATCCCATTAACGACTAACGGTCCCATAATCAAAATTTTAAAAGATTAAATCCAATTCTTCCTAAAGAAATAAGCCAAAGCAAATGCAGTTCCAAAGATGGCTGCCATGGTTATAAAGCCACCCAGCGACAAAACGGCCATTCCACTCAAGGCTGATCCGCTCGTACAACCGCGTCCGAGTTGTGAGCCAAATCCAAAAAGTATACCACCGGTTCCGGCAAGGATCAGCCTTTTGCGCGAGGTAATGTTTGGATGATGTTCCACTTTCAGTTTCAGCCTGCCCCAAAGGCTACCCGAAAGAAAACCGCCGACCAGTACACCGGCCATTTCAAAAACCAGCCAGTTTTTCAGTGGATTCGGATGTTGTTTGATAGTTTCAGCATAAAACGCGTTTTTCTCAACGTGCGCCGGAGCAATAACCTGATTTGCTGCCACAACCACACTTTTAACAGCACCGCTGGCTCCTAATCCCCGACCAGCAATGAAATTTGCTGCGATCAATACAATGCCAAGCAATACTCCACCCAAATAAGGGTTGAGATATCTTCCTGACCGATCATTCTTTTGATTCTCCATATTATTTTAGTTGAATGTTCCTTTATTCTTTAATCTTTAATCCTTATCCTTTATCCTTTATCCTTTATCCTTTATCTTAAACTTTATTCCTATTCTTCCTTTACCCCTTTTTCTTACTTTACCATTAACCCTTAACCCTTAACCCTTTAGCATTAAGCATTAATGCTAATATAGCCACCTGCTCAACTGCCCCGCATAAGCCAAAATAAACCTCAGCATAATCCCTCCAAAGATCACCAAAACCGCAGGTATGTAATAGGGAATTTTAAATTTCAGCAACTCAAGTGATTCGAGTGCGGCAGGCAGTAACAATCCGATCACCACCACCAGCATCCAGAACGGGGCGGTGTAAGGACCACCCAGAAACAGGTTTGCAGCATCGATCTGAACCTGTGTACTGGCTAAGAATCCCATAAACATGTGCACAATCAAAAAAAGTTCAATAGCTATCAGCAATAGATCAATCCTTGCCATTGATTTTCGTTCATCGTGGTTCTTCGACATCAGGATAATGCTTGCCGCACCGGTGGACATACCGGAAACCAGGAACAATGGTCCTAAAATCGATGTATTCCAAAGTGGTCGGGCGTTAAATGCGGAGAAGAGTATACCGGTGTATACCCCCAAAATCACTGCATAGAAAATGGTGCCCCATGCTAAGACCAGCTTCCATTTGATAAAAAAAGCCTCCAGCTCATCCAGCCAGTTATATTTCCATTTCCAATTTGGGAAAATCTCACGGATATTCAGAGCGGCCCAAACCATGGAAATCGGGGTAATGATCATGAGCGTCCAAGCACCCCACGACATAGGAGATTGTAACCGGATAACGGTGTACAGGCGCCAGAAATATGCCTTGTGTTTTAAATCAAGAAAAAGCGCTAATAATCCGATTATCAATAGTATAGGAACAATAAGTGTTGCTTTTTTTACTGCTGTGGGATACTCCTTTTCCTTTCCTCTGATCACAAAAAAGGCAGCAAAAAACAATATACCGGCAGCGAGGCCACCCAAAAAAAGGTATAAAGGTATTTGCCAGTGCCATATATGCAGGTAGGGATCGATATTCGGATTCATCCTTCCGCTAACAATAATCTCTTCTCTCATAGCAATATCGGATTTAGATTAAGAAATAGAGTTGCGGGTTGGTTCCTGCTTCCGGGATCAGCGTTTTATACTTCCGGTTTTTCAGGACAATGGAGACAGGGCTCTTAGGATCATCCAAATCGCCAAAATACATACATTTTGTTGGGCAGGCTGAGGTGCACGAAGGCATTAATCCCTTTTCAACCCGATGTAGGCAAAAAGTACATTTATCGACATAACCATCAGGATGTGAATATCTTGCATCATAAGGACACGATGAGATACAAGCTCCGCAACCAATGCATTTATTGTGGGTGACCGTAACTATTCCGCCCTTTTCATAATGGCTGGCGCCGGTTGGGCAACAGCGTACGCACGGTGAATTTGCGCAGTGGTTGCACCGCTCCGACCGCAATTCCAGCTCAAGAGCGGGATAGGTGCCATCAGTCACCTCTACGACCCAATCGCGGCAAAATCCAACAGGAACATTATTTTCAGTTTGGCATGCAACCACACAATCGCTGCAGCCAACGCATTTCAGTGTATCAACAGCCATAGCGTATCTCATGGCTTAACCTCCCCTGATTCAGTTACAAAAGTTACAAAATTGCCTCTCA
>CAIXKO010000083.1 GCA_903919925.1 uncultured Bacteroidota bacterium
TCGTCAACAAGGGTTTCTAATGATTTTCCCGATGACAGAAATGTTTGAATATCAATGTTTTTTAAATCAGATTTTAATTCAGGATGCGAAACCAGCAACTCAGCCAGGTAAACATCAGGATTTGCCTTGGAAAGGAACACTTCCGATTTTGATCCGATCCAGGCTCCGACTCCCATCAATATGGGGATCAACGCTAAATAAATCAAAAACTTACGGGTATTACCTTTAGTATCCGGTCTTGATTTATCTTCATCCGGGAAATCGATTGCTTCAAACGGGCACGAGGTAGTGCACAATTTGCATTGAATACATTTGGTTGGAAACACCGATAAATGGCGGCGGCTGAATCTGGAAAATACGCTGAGCAGGGCGCCATACGGGCAAAAAAACCTGCAATAAGGGCGGGCAATGAACAGGCCCGTCAATAAAAAAGCGATCCCCAGATAAATCATCAGGTGAGGGCCGTTCATCCGGTAAATACCGATGAAAGGATCGTACCGGCAAATGATGAATTCCGTTCCGGTGGCGGCATATAAAACCGCCAATCCAAGGTAAAGCCACGGTATGAAACCAAGTGTTTTTTGAAGCCAGGCAGGAATGGTAATCGGTTTATATATCAATAGATCCTGAATAGCACCTAACGGGCAGGCGGCTCCACAGAAAACGCGCCCAAAAAAAAGCGAAAAAATCAGCGGCAATAAAAAAAATAGCAGGGCATAAAGTGAAATAACATATTTGGGATCGGCAAACGCGAGCGCCACATTTTGGATCGATCCAACCGTACATATACATCCATCACGGTAGAAACCGAAATAAACTGCCGAAAAAACAGTGAGCAGTAAAATCCCGTTCCGCGATCTCTTTTTAATGGCAAACCAGGAGGTTAAACTGAGCACCACCAGCAACACCAATACATCAACAAATTCCATTCCTACCCCCCTGGGCTCTGGCGTTGTAGTGGTTGGCTGCTTGTAATTGTTGTGAAATTCAGGTTTCGGAAACCTTTGCTGGGCCTGTAAATCAGCGAATGCCAGAAAAAGTGGCACCAAAAGAAATATAATCCGGAGCCATTTCATTATTTAGGTGTCGATTGTGCCGGTTTCTTAAAATCACCCTTAATCTGATAGGCCGCTTCAACAGGTACCCGGCTAATTGCATTGGACGGGCACATCCGGGCGATGGAACATTCATTGCAGTTCTGACATAAATCATGCCTGATCTGTAAATGCAATGATCCATTACCAAATGATCCACAGCCTTTTACGCATTTTCCGCAAGCATTGCAAAGCTTTTCATCGATCGTATATTCGAAGAATGGTTCTTCAACAAATTTACGGTTTAAAGCACCGGTAGGACAGAGTTGGCTTTCAGCGCCAGTATTCAGTTTGTGCGTATTGGGTTTAAAATATCCACCGCATAAATCGCAATAACCGCAAAGCTGATAGGCATGAACACATTTAACTGCCGATAAGTCTCTCACACATTGAGTGGCGCATCGTCCGCATTGGGTGCATTTAAACGGATCGATCTGCCAAACATATTTACCGGATGCCGATACTTTACGACTCAGAATGATTGATCCGGTGAGGTATCCCAATCCTCCCAAAAGTGCCAGCCTGCCTGTATTGTTAATGAATGTTTTCCGGTTCATGATTACTTTTTAAGTTGAAATACCCTGACCATTTTCCGATCATAATCCAGTGCATAAATATCGCCCGATGGACTAACTGCCAGATCAGGAGCATGAATTCCTCCTTCGAAACTCTCTGGCGGAGCCACAACAGCCAGCAATTCTCCTGAAGCTTTGTGAATTTTGATCCTGACCATCCCCTTTTCGGCAGTCACAAACGATCCGTCAGCTAAAACGGCTATCCTGGCAGGATTGCAGCAACCGGAAAAGCCATCAATGGTCATCGATGAATTTTCCCAGAAACCCCGCAGTTGGCCGTCAAAAGTGTAATTCTCGAACGCGTGCTTGCCCGGATTCACCACCCATAATTCCCCGAAAGCATTAACAGCCAATTCAAAATAAGGACTCGGAATAATGAATCCATGCAAATCGGCACTAGCTCTTTTACCCGTGAAACTATCTGATAATGTGCCATTGGTATGATAGCGTAAAACTCGCCGGTTTCCTGCATCCGCGGCAAAGAGCAGCGAGTCGGCAACGGCCAGGCTGGTAATTACTGTGCTATCATTGAGGGATTCCCAATTCTTAATCCATCGGCCATCCAAATCATACTGTCCTATGAAATTTCGATATCCGATATAAATATTACTGGATGAAGCAGTTACGCAGGATGGCGATTCAGGTAGCTCCGATTTTGCCAGTTTTTTCCCTTCCGGGGATACAATAACCAGAAAATTATCTTCAACCAAATATAGCCGGTCATTGGCAAAAGCAATACCTCTCAAATCCAGATCGCCAAAAGTAAAATCAATCGTTTCCGTATACTTAATCAAGGTGCTATCTACATTTTTGAACTGATCAACCGAATATTCATACGGATTAGCCGGGCGCATTCCCGGTCTTGAACCAACCATATCAAAAACCACCAGCCCCACAATTACCGTGGCCAGCCCCACCAAAATCCATATGATCACCCTTCTGCTCAATCTCTTATTACTTTTTTCATCAACTTTAATAATATCAAAACCCCAAATCCCATAATTATTCACCCCAACCCAAAAAAAATCCGCGCAAATCCGCGCTCCCGCAGGGATCCGCGTCATCCGCGTGCCATTCCTAACCCCCCTCCATCCATTCCTAACCCCCCTCCATCCATTCCTAATCCCCCTCCACCAATTCCCACACAAACTGTTAATTAGCAGCTAACCTTATCGCAATCATTCTCTTAGAATCCCTCAAAACCATATACCCATCGGCCACCGCTAACGGCGCCCATGCATCCTGACCATCAAACAATTTTACCTCATCAACTTTGATAAACTTTTTAATGTCCGGCTTTGCAATAGTCAGAACTCCATCGTCATTCAAAATAAACAATTTATTGTCAGCAATCAGGTAGGGTCCTAGTCCAAATCTTACCTCAGGTCCGCTGCTCCAAACCGGCACCCGGCAATTGGCAGGGTCAACACAAATCATCTGATTGCGGAGTGCACCTGCATCTTTAGGCTGAATACCAATAAGATATCCTTTAAAAAGTAGTGGGGTTTGCTGTTCACAGGCAAGTCCTTCGGCTGGCAAATACTGGTCAATCATTTTGGCCGAAAATTTCCCGCCCGATGCCTCCAACTGCAATACCATGCTTCCGGCACCGTACCCGGCAGTTAAAAAAATTCTGCCATCGGGCATGCAAACGGGCGAAGGTGCAACAACCGATTTATTCCAGGCGGTCGAAGTCCAAAGTACCGTGCCCGCGTCGGCCCCATCTGCTGCTATGCCGCAAATGCCTCCTACTGCGCTGTAAACAAACATTCTGCGACCGCCAAATTCCATCGGCATAACTGAGGAATGCGACATTTTCCAATTTTTTGGGTTCGGAACTTCCCAAACTTTTTTACCGGTTTCGCAATCAACCGCAACCATAAGGGCTTTTCCACCTGTGGCAATAATTGCCAGATTGTTCTCTACGATCGGGCACTGACCA
>CAIXKO010000084.1 GCA_903919925.1 uncultured Bacteroidota bacterium
ACCTGTTTTCACTACTTCATCAATCTGATAGGTATTCTCCGCCAACGCCACATTAAGGGAAATTTGTTTTCCTGATTCAACGGTGATCGATTTTGAAAACGGACGGTAAGTCACATGCCTGAACATCAACGTGTAATCACCGGGTGCAATACCTTCGATGCGATATTCGCCTTGCGCATTGGTAGTGGTGCCGGTGCTGGTAAACGGGATAAATACCGAAAGGTTTGCCACCGGAAGCCCGGTTAACGAATCAGTAACCATACCGCTTACAGACCCGGTTTGAGAATAGGACCGGAAAGTGGGAAAGGTTAAGATTAATGCCAGGAATACTAAAGCTTTGGACATGGCAAACAAGGAGTTAGTATTAAATTGTCATCCGGTAAAGTAACCGGTAAAAAGGATAGGTTTTACTGTCATAAAGGAAGTAAACCACGTTATCGTAAACCTGAATTTTCGAAATATTCGGGAAATCGGGTATTTCTATGATCCGGTCGATATTTCCGGTTTCCAGATTAACCTCCCGGAGGGATTGCCTGTTGTTTGAACGCAACCGGTAAAAGGCATAAGCTTTTCCCGATTTTTCGTCGAAAAGGATTTGCTGGGTGAAATTTTTGTTGTCTAAATCCTGATGTTCCCCCAAAAGTGTTTTAACGGTATGGTTCTGGAAGGTTATCGGGATCATTTTTACGGTATTCAGGCTATCATCAAAGCACTCGATGTGATTGGCAAAAAAATCGAAAATATACAACAGCTTGCCTTTACGGACGATGGGAGCACTAACCTTTTTAGAAGCATCATAATTGGGCGCGTTCATCATGGGCGGCTGGTAACGGTATCCCCCGGTTTCCCTCACCGTTTTTATGCATTGTCCATTGGGAAATCCGGGTCCAAAAAAATAAGTATAGTTTTCCAGGAGCGTGGGAATCTGAAATATCAGCCAGCTGTTCATCTGGCATTTCATTGGCAGCAAGCGGCTGATAAAATCAGGATACTCAGTGGCAAAGCCGAATGAAAGCGTGTCGTTTTCATACAGAACCTCGCGGGCAGATTTTTTATCGAGGAAATGAATCTGACCGGCAAAATCCCGGAACAAATACAGGGTTTGAGGAACGATGATTTCCGGAATTTTGATCATTTTACCTCCCTGAACCACTTTCAGGATATCCAGAACTCCCCCTTCGCGGTCCGTCAGATAAATCCGCTGGTCGGTTATATTCCGGTAAGGGTTGGCCACGAGAATGATCCTGTTGCCATCAACCTCATATTCCACGATATTCAGCGTATCGCCCCGGATCACTTTGGATATCCGCTCGGCCCTGATGGTGACTTCTCCGATTTCACGGGTTTCGGGTTCCAGTAATATCCTGATACTCTTTCCTATGGACTGATCAACCTGAAAACTGCTCAGGCTGTACCCCACGTAACTGAAATAGAGAATCGATGGAGTTCGGGATAAAATCAGTGAAAATTCCCCATTTTCATTGGTGGTGCCGCCACCGGAAGTGCCAACAATGCTGATATTGACATTGGGCAGTGGCAGTTTGGTCAGGGCATCGGCAACCGATCCGGAAACCGTGTATTTGCGGTCCTGGGCAGATGATTGAAAGGTACCTGTCAGCAGAAAGAAAAGGGTAATGGCTGCAAAACAGGTTGTTTTAATCATAATCAGATACTTACAGTAGCGAAAAGTAAAAGTAGTGAAATAGGCTTAAATAAACAACGGCAGTTGGACAAGGGTCAGTTAGCAGCCGGGAAAACCGACAAATCAAGGTTTTAAACAACCAACCGGCACCACTAAAACGCCGTCTTTTCGTTGGTACGCATACTGACCGCCAGTGAGTACCATCAGAAAAGAGGGAGTGCCCATTTTATTTTCATCGATATTAGCTTTTAGTCTTAAAAGATTTTCGGCTGCCGTTTCAATTTGTTTGGTACCGAGTTTGACTTCAATGGCTGCCCAGCGTCCATCTTTGAGCCGGACAATAAGGTCGGATTCCCGTCCACTTTTATCCCGATAGTGAAAGACATCTCCATCGCAAGCTTGTGCATAGATCCGGACATCACGGGTACATAAGGATTCAAAAAGAAATCCAAACAGGTTAAAATCCTTTAGGATACCCTCCGGATTCATACGCATCACAGCGATGGCAATAGAAGGATCCACAAACTGCCGTTTTGAGGAAGTGCGGATGGCTGTTTTAGAACGCAGAGATGGTGACCACGCTGACACATCCTCAACTACATAAATACGGCGCAGCGCATTCAGGTAATTACCTATGGTCTTATCGGACAAGCTCCTGTCCGTTGCTTCCAGATCATCCATGATTGTTTTTATAGTGGCCAACGTTGAAATATTACGTGATAATGAACGGAGTAGCAAACGAACCCTTTCCGGGTTCTTTTCCATACCATCAACGCGGGATACATCGTGATTGATGACTGCTTCCACGTAATCGACAGCCATGCGCAGAGCCTGTTTTCCGCTTAAATTGACGGAGGCCGGCCAGCCTCCGCGGCATATGACAAAGGCAATCTGTTCGATGGTTAATTGGGAAACAGATTCAATTTCTGATGTTCCGTTAAAGAGTTCACCGAGCGAGACCGTTCCGTTGGACTCCAAGGATTCGAACAGGCTCATGGGGCGCATCAGCAAACGGGAAATCCGGCCGGTTCCGGTATGTGCTGTAACGTTGTCTGACGGGACAGCAGAACCAGTCAGGATGAATTGTCCGGTTTCTTCCCGCTTATCAACTTCAAACCGGACGGCATCCCAAAGCACTGGTGCCATTTGCCATTCATCGATTAGCCGTGGAGCGATTCCCTTTATTAACAGAGATGGTTTTGTATCTGCCATCGCCTTATAATTGGTGGCCTGATCCGGGTCCTGCATATACAAAGTGCTTTTTGCTACCTGTGATGCAGTACTTGTTTTTCCACACCATTTGGCACCCTCTATCAGCACTGCACCAGATGACTGCATGGATTGTTGCAACTCATCATCGCATATCCGGTTTAAGTACTTGTTTTTTGCCATTTTATGATTATTCCAAATTCAACTGCAAATTAACAATATTTCCAGATTTGGCAAAGTTTTACTCCGGACTTTGGCCCAATTTTACTCCGTACTTTGGCAAAAGATTTACTTAGGAATGAGAAATTTTGATAAAGAATTATCCGCAGATTGGCACAAGTTCCTTTCACAAATCATCTTTTTAAAA
>CAIXKO010000085.1 GCA_903919925.1 uncultured Bacteroidota bacterium
GGGGGGGGGTGATTTCATACATAATAAAACTTAAATCGTTGAATCTTACATGGCATTTTCAACCTTGCAATAATAAATGTACTAAATTATTTATAAACAGGCTGTCTGCTAAAATTCCGACTGTTAAGATAGGTGTTTTAGATATGCGATATTCTCCTATTTTATACCAAAGCAAAAGCCCCCTTTTCATCGGGGGCTTCCACTAAAATACAAAACCTATGAAAAAAGAAAACTATGCTTTCCGTTTTACGGGTTTCCTTGCCGGAGTAAGGGGTTGCACCCTTTTTGTGGGGAGTTTGGCAAGAGGGGGCACCGGATAAAGAGCTTCCATTCCGAGTGGAGTAATCTTAAGGTACGGGAAGTCATCCTCAAACAGAGCCTGGAGTTTTTCCACTGGCAGATGAGGATCAGAGAAATCTAAAGTCCCAAACCGGGGCGTAACGATACGCCCCGGCAGAACTTTTATGAGGGTGAAATAATCGGTCCAGATCATGCTGATCCTACGGCTTCAGTGAGTGGGATATTTCCCGAGTAAATGTAAAGGTTGGCCGACCGGTAGGCAAATGTCATTCCCAAACCGCGCCTTCCATCGGTGGTGGAACCGGTACCGGATCCATCGCTAGCCGAGAATTTAGCCGAACGGATGGCACATCCCATCAGGTAATTCTGACCGGCGCTGTCCTGAGCGATCATAACCAGATCTTCGTTCTTCGTGGCATTCATGAAACCCAGAAGCTTCTTGTGAAGTCCAGGAGCGAATACATGCAAGAGAAGTTCATAACCTTTGCCGGCTTCTTCGCCGATCACGTTGATGTCGAGTTTAGCGGCATCCTCCGTGGTATATAGTTCGAACAATCGTTTGCCGGCTTTCATTACCAGGTCACCGGTTTGTGTGCCGGCCAGTTCGATGGTTAGAGGGTCTGACGGATCAGTTGGCCAGGCAGCGACATCGTTCCAGAGTCCGAAATAAATTCGGTTAGCGAGCCCGCCGAGGTTTTTACCGTCGGTGAGCAATTTTCCTATATCTGCAAAATCCATGTTTTTAAAGATTTGAGCGTGAATAAATTGAGATTAAACTGAACCGCTGCCGGTTTTTTGAAGGTTTGTCCAAACTGCGGCGTTCATCCCGAATCCGAGACCTTCCCACCAATCCGTTAAAATGCTGACGGTACGTTTGGATTCCTGAATATCGAACTTGGTCATGTTGGCCGATTTCTTGGTCAGGTGCAGCAAGTTTGCTTTCGGGGTGGCGAAAATAACATTTGAGTTATTAAGGGAAGGAAGAGCTTTTACCTTCTGAACAGTGAAGTCGATACCATTATCGATTTCCTTGTCGGAGAATTTCGTGTAGAAACCGCTCACCCGTTTATCCCGGAGGTAATGCTTGTACCAGGTTTGGCTCATGCAAACGTCCATGGCTTCGTTCTGGTAGATTTCCGAAATGCCATCGATGAAGGCTTCCACCTGGTCGAAGATCGAATCCTTGTCCAGAGGCCCAATATTGACCGAATTGATGGTCGAAGCGTCAACACCTGTCTGAAGCAGTTTGATGAGACCATCCATACACGAGACGACCGGACCGGCCACCCCGGGAGTAGGTGCCTGGTAGACTCCATGACCGTAAACGAACATTTCCATGTCGTTTTGAATGGAGGGGATCAGGTTATTTTCGATCAGGTACCGAACCAAAGGATAATCCTTTTTGGTCAGGCTGTTCGAGTCGAGAAATCCGAGCCAGCTGGCGGTGATGAAATCCGGCTGAATATCCTGGTCCACTTTGAACTGGAACAGGCGAAGCTCATTCGGTGTGAAAGCTGCGCTGTTGATCGGGGTCCAACCTTGCTGAAAAGGCTGAACGATGCGGGTCATGTTGATCTGGGATAAACGATAAATGGTATCGTCTGTTTTCAGGGGCGTGCAGATCTTCGGGGTTTCAATCCCCTGGGTAAGGAGCCGCTTGATGCGGCTGACGTTTTGGCCTGCCTGTTCGTAGTAGGCCCCAAACGCAATGATTAATTCGCTGATGTCCATGGTGAAAAGCTGTTTTGGTGGTGAAAAGGTTAGTTGTCTTCCTGCATGTGCGGAAGAGAGTTGAGGAGTTTGATGTTATCGGTAAGGGTGTCGATGATCGGATCAACGGCGGTCACAACTCCAACGGGAGTTACGGCAGGCTTTGAGGCCATGAAATCACGGATCGCCTGAATCTTGGTCTCAATGGTTGTTGCAGTGGCAATGGTGGCATCAATGGCATCCAGAGAGGCCACAATGTTGGTGCGGTCGGTAACGGCAGCATCACGGTTTACGATGGCAGCATCGCGCTCGGTAACGATTTGCTGGTTGGCTTCCAGTGCTTCGTTGATGGCGGCCAGCTGAGTTTCATTGAGGTAGACCCCTTCATCGGATGCTTCCAGGGAAGGAACCCCGAGTAATTTGTTTAGGAATGCAAGTTGTTTCATGGTAAAGATTGAGTTGATAATTTTCTTGATTGAGCTGGTGACGGATTGCAGGATGCCCGGAACCGGATCCGTGGTATGTTCCGAAGTTCCCGGAATCGGCAACTCGGAATAATTGAGCATGGTCACCATCTTCTGGTTGGAGAGTAAATTCTCCTTGGTGGCCGGTTCAGTGATTTCATCAATGAATCCCCAGGCGAGTGCTTCCTCGGCGTTGAGCCAGGTTTCTTCCTTCATCAGGGTTAAAATCTCGGAAGTTGGTTTTCCGGTTTTCCGGGAATACATTTTGGCCAGCACCAGGGTGACTTTTTCGAGCTCCATTTTTTCTTTGGTCAGGGTGAGGATCAGGGCATCGATATCGTCCTCGTTCATATTTCCCCAGGTATCCACCCAGTTCAGTGCTTTATGGATCAGGTAAAATCCGTTGGAGTTCATCAGAATCCGTTTTGCACCAAGAGTGATCAAGGTGGCAGCGCTCGCATTAAAGGCAGATAATTGAATGGTTACATTGCCATGCTCGATGAATTGATCATATATTGAGATCGCGTGATCGACATCACCGCCGAGCGATGATACCCGAACGGTGACCGGATCTTTCCCGGCAGCTGCCAGAAAATTCTTAACAAAGGATTTTGAGTAACCCCAGTTTCCGATAAAGCCGTCAATATCAAGTTGTAATGTGTTCATGAGTCCTTTTTGCCTGGTCATA
>CAIXKO010000086.1 GCA_903919925.1 uncultured Bacteroidota bacterium
CCCCGGTTTAATGTGTTGCGTAATATCCGTCCGGTACGGCGGAGTCCAGATAATTCCGCAATCCTTGCCATTAACTGATACGCTCGCAACTTCCTGAATATTCTCAAAAGTCACATAAGCGTGAGTTCCCCTGGAAAGGATACCTTTTTCAATCGTAAACTGCCTGGTATACGCTGCGGTTCCTGAATAGTACTTCACACCTGTTGAATCAGCAGACGCCCAATCCATTAGTTTGTCCATGCGATAAGTCGCCGGTCCGCCCATGACCGTATCAAAGCTTACCGTCCAGTTATTTGTTATGTCGATCGGTGCAGTACCAACTGAATGACCAGAAAAACCAAACTGCAGGTCCGCTGAAAGATCCTTGTCATTCTTTCCGGAGGATATATCCTTGAAAACGACAAACCTCGATGCCAACGGATCCATGGTCAGTTCGATGCTTATCCCGCCTTCCACATTTGAATACTTCACCGATCGCTGTATGAGTCCTGATTCAGCATCCCACAATTCAGGAACCCGGTTGGCATTAACCCGGAAGGTACAGGTCACGTGTTGCTCAGCAGGACTGCTGTTTGAAACAAAATAGATGTCTTCGGTTGCAGTCCGGCGATGAATGTAATCGATCACATATTGGCTGTTATCGATGCCTTTTACCTCAAGATCAGGACTTACTTTCATCTCTTCCAAAACCTCTTTAACCGTTTTGCCCCAGTATACTTTTCCTTTACCGAAGGAGTTTGAAAATATGTTTTTGCCATCAGCCTGGCCCCATAACTTTCCGGCAATGGTTTTCACCTCATAGTCGCAGTCCGGAAAATTCTTTAGTGAGGTGGTCCTTTCCGGTTTCGGTCCAATCACTGTTGCCCCGTCAAACACCAGTTTTTCCAGGCTTTTTAATACTTCAAGAGAAATATCTGTCCGGTCAGGAAGCAACATCACCCGGTATGATGTACCCGATGGCAGCATCAGTTTTCCATCCTCCACCCCTAGTGTGCTGGTGATTATATCGGCATTGATATAGTCAAAATCATAGCCTTCCAATGGTCCCACATTCACCGGTTTAGGCTGGCCGCAGTGCAAACATTGGTCGTCATTGTATATGGGCTTGATGTTGGGATCAATCCGTTTTGGCGGTATCACATTGGGTTGCTGGTCACCATAATAAAGGCAGGCATCTCCCACAAAATTGCCTTGTCGTAACAGATAAGAGCATCTGCTCAGATAATCCATGAATGGCCGCGCCATATCCCACCAGGTGGTATTGACATTGAGGTGCTCACCGGCATGATAGGCAAATCCGGGCTTGCCTGCGATCGCGGGATTATGTGCAAATGTGTGGAATACAATCTGGTTGAGGCCCTCACAAAATGCGATATCGATCAATTGCTTATAATCGGTGGGGCCGTGCTGCCAATGGTTCCATCCCGTAAGGGACTCTGACGCCACTACCTGTTTTCCATATATATGCGCCGCGCTGGCCGCCTCCTTGGTGACCCAGAATCGCTGCCGGTTCCAGAATTCCCCCATCGGTACATCAGAATTCCCAAGCCCTTTCAGCGGCTCTACCCGCGGATAGCCTCCATGTCCGGCCTCGGCAAACAACTTCATGCCATTGGCATTTACCATTTCGGTGGCTTGTTTAAAATGATTCTCAATGATCATGTCCCCAACCAGGCGGTTGTAATCACCCAGGAACCGTTCCCCAACCAGGCTGTCTTGACTCTTATACCCCTGAAGAAGTGGCAGGAAAGGCTTGGGGTCATACCCATAACGGGTTTTAAATTCCTCAATAAATCCGGGTGTCCAGTCTTTCGCGGGCCAAACCTCATAACTATCTACCTCCAGAAACTTTAACCGGCTTTCCGGTGTACTGATGCTTGCCAACCGGGTAAGGATGGTATCAAAATGGATTTTTGTCGCCCTTTGGCTCAGATGATCGATCATCGGACCGTTGGAATTTGGACTCGGGCACTCCAAAGGCTGGCCGGTATTGTACATGAAAAAAGTGATAACATCCCATTTCCCTTCAGGTACCTGCCAGTCGATAAACTGATCCGATGTCCTGAATTCATCCAGGGAAATAGCCTTATCCCTGGTAAAATCAATCTTCTTTGAGTTGGAATGTGGTATGGCGATAGAGCTGATTAATGAGCTGGCATGATCTTTACCAGCTTCACTTTCAGGTCTTCCGATCTTAATCCTTTGTTTTGAAGGCCCGGTAACCATCTGCACCGTACTGAGCAGCTGCTTGCTGGCATCGGCTTCACCGATCCAGTCGCCCCCGGCGTTCCAGCTGCTTGATGCGATCATCCCCATCTCCAGACCGAGCCGCCCGGCAGTTTTCAATGCCAGCGATATGGTTTTCAGTGATTGTTCACCCAGAAAGGCAGGACCTGCCGGAATCATCTTGCCTGGATCTGAAAGGGCGCCAACATCCCAGATAAATGCTCCCCGCATGCCCTGCCTCTTCATTTCTTCCAGCTCAAAAACCATTTTTGTGGTATCCACGTATCCGTTTAGCCAGTCCCAAAACGCCAGTGGCCTGTTTTCAATGGAAGGATCCCTGAACCCTGCCTCCAGTTTTCCGGTTGATGGTATTTGCGAAGTGCACTGTATCAACAGAAATGACGCTGATAATAAAAAGGTGAGGTTTCTGCCCGGTCGGATAAATGGTAATCTCATGTTATATCGGTTGATGTATGCCTTTATTGACATGGTTTTTGGCTTATGTTTTAAAGGCCAAAAATTAGACAGAAATCACCAATTATCCACCAAACAATTTTACCTGAATAGTAAACCTTTTTGAGCCCCACCGGTCGATTATCCGGGGAGATAACTTCAATAGCACTTGCATATATATGGGAAAAGATTGAGTATTTTTGATTTTACAAATTTAAACCCTGATTTGCAATATGATAAACAGACCTGCAATATTTCAGATACCCGAAAGCTTTCGGTTAGCGACTCATTGAACTAAACCGCCTGCCGGCGGTTGAGTTCAATGCCATATCTGACCATCAAACGGCATCTGACGTAACGGGAAAACTATATCCAATTGAATCCTAATTCATTATGTTTATACCAGATATCAAGCACTTTTCAGTCATAACGGCCCCTTCACTCAACGGGACTAACCATCGCCACAGGAACAAGAAAAATACTATGCCCATAAGCGCAGGCGGCTCAGTCCAACTCCGTCTTATCCGTCATCAAAAGCAACCCGGTAAACTTTAGCATCGATCCTTTTGTATTTCAGGAAAGTGGCTAACTTTATGGCATGATGACAGATAAAACACTACAGGTTAGAGGTAATTAGGGGCGATACTCCGGAAAATAAAACCTGACAAATTGGGAAACAACAAAGATATGGTGAAAATAGAAAAAATTATAGAAAATAAGAAACAGTTCCTTGACTTATTATTGTTGGCAGACGAGCAGGAAAATATGATTGACAAGTATTTGCCAATTGGAGACTTGTTTGCTTTATATGTCGATGATTTGAAAAGTGTTTGCGTTGTAGTGCCGATAAATAGCGAAACCTGCGAGTTGAAAAACATTGCGACATACGAGAAATATCAAGGCAAAGGGTACGGCAGAGCATTGATAAATTTTATTTTTGATTTCTACAAAAACAACTATAAAACAATGCTTGTCGGAACAGGCGAAACGCCGGCAATCTTGTCGTTTTATGAAAGTTGTGGATTTGAAGAGTCACATCGGGTGAAGAATTTTTTTATAGACAATTATGACCACCCTATTTTCGAGGGCGATATACAACTTGTTGATATGATTTATCTTAAAAAGGATTTATTGGAATATGACAAACGACAAAACAATAAATTGGCTATTAAATCCCGATAATCCATCCCTGAGATTTCGGGTAATGACTGAATTATTGGATATCCCGGTGAATAATCCGGAGATTGCAGAATTAAAAAATAAAATTCCGGACAGCCCTCAGGTAATGAAGATTTTATCTAAAATGCATCCTGATGGTTATTGGCTTCAACAGAATCAGACAACAAAACGATTTGTTGGCGATGATGTTGAATATGGCAGTTATGCAACAACCCATTTCTGCTTATCCTATCTGTCTGAACTGGGATTAACCAAAGAAAATCATTTAGTGGCAAAAGCAGCGGAAAGATACCTGAATTTGCAAAAGGACGATGGAGATTGGTTGCAACACTTATCCTGTTTATATGGTTATAATGTTCGCACTTTTATAAAATTGGGATACCGGGATGATTGCCGGATTCAGAAATCTATTGACCTGATGCTTCAGACCAATCGGTTTGACCATGGCTATTTATGCGAAATTTAAATGGAAGACATTCTTACAATTGACCACTCAAATATAGATTCAGAGCACATTTGCTGCGCATTTTCCGACAAAAAATGTGCGGATGGCTATGAACAAAAGAAGCTTTGGTTGAGAAAGGAGTTTGATAATGGATACGTCTTTCGCAGAATTGATGCGAGAGCCAAAGTATTCATCGAGTATAGCCCGGCAGAGAAGGGGTGGGTGCCGGTTTCGGCTCCAAATTATCTGTTGATTAATTGCTTCTGGGTTTCAGGGCAATACAAAGGTCAGGGATACGGTAAAGCCTTATTGCAACTGGCGATTCATGACGCAAAGTCTGGTGGTAAAGAGGGTCTTGTGACCGTTGTAGGGACGAGTAAGTTCCATTTTATGAGTGACACCAAATGGCTTCTGCGACAAGGATTTGTTGAATGTGAGAAGATTTCTTCCGGATTCAGCTTATTGGTTCTGAAGTTAAGACCTGACGCTGATCATCCCGGATTCAATTCATCCGTCATCAGTGGAGAATGTCCGGATAAAAATGGTTTGGTGGTCTATTATTCAAACCGTTGCCCGTTCACGGAGTTCCATGTCCGGACCTCATTGGTTGAGACCGCAAATAAGCGAAAACTGCCATTGAAAATAATCAAGCTTGAGTCCTTTCAAGAGGCTCAATCTGCACCGACTCCGGCTACAATTTTCAGTTTGTTCTGCAATGGCAGGTTTGTAACGACCGATTTAAGTGTTTGCATGGACAGCCGGTTTGACAGGGTAATGGAAAAAGCAAAACAATAAAAACCACCACGCGTAACCCTGCCCAAACCGTATGCGACTGAAGACACACGCGGTCTGGCTGCGCGTTAACGTTCATAAAAATATTAAGTCCATGAAAAATCGCTCTGTTAAAAGACCGCAACATCAATAAAATTACAAGAAATGAATAACACAAAAACGCAAGACGAGCGTTTTGCAAAAATGACCTTTGCCTCGGTTTATCCTTTGTACCTCGCAAAAGTGGAGAGAAAAGGCCGGACAAAAGAGGAATTGCATCAGATAATCGAGTGGCTGACAGGTTTCGATAACATTAAACTCCAGGACCTGATTGAAAAAAAAGTGAATTTTGAAGAGTTCTTTCAAAATGCTTCCTTAACCCCAAATGCTCACCTCATTACAGGTGTAATATGTGGTTATCGTGTGGAGGAAATCGAAAATCCGCTAACCCAAAAAGTCAGGTATCTGGATAAATTGGTGGATGAGCTGGCGAAAGGCAGAGCGATGGAAAAAATCTTACGCAGCTCTTAGCTATGAAGGAGAACCTTGAGC
>CAIXKO010000087.1 GCA_903919925.1 uncultured Bacteroidota bacterium
CAACTTATTACCGTAAATAACTCCTGTGAAAGCTGTAAATTCCTTCTATACAAGGTTAAGGTCTTTTGCGAATTACCCTCGCAAGCCCCAAAATAGCGACTCATTCGGGTATGGGACATTATATTTGCGAAGTCATGGTACTTCATATTTTTATTTTTTGCGTATTTCCAATTCATGCATTACCTTTGTCATATCTAATTCCCGGTCGTCCCTGAAGCAATTCAAACTTCCGGGTTTCGTTTTTCTACCTGACTCTGGCCCTTTTGATTTTTAGAATAAATATCCCATTTTGGCCAAATGAGCATTTACCTTTTCTTCCATTGATTGTAATTCTTCCAATTGCTGTGGTAGCGGAGTTTCATACCGATCGGCCAGCTCTTTAATGCGCTGCGTGAGCCGCTGGCTGATGCGCTGCATCTCGGTGTGAATGGCGGTATCCATCGTTTTAATCCATTTGTCATCCACCACAATGGTTTTAATATGATCGTCAGTAAGCTCTTTATATTGGTTCCAGACTTTGCACTCCAGTACTTTCTGCAGATCCTTGATTTTTTTATTCAGGTCAGCCTGATTATCAGCCAACTTCAGGTATTTCTTAAGTACCCTAATCTCTTCTTCATCAGATCCTTTAAATAATGAGCCGGTGGTAATCTTTTTCAGCCGTTCTTTCACGCTGGCAAGCGCTATTTTATCCTTGTCATTTTTGCAGTCAGCCATCAGTCCATCCTCGGTACCATGCTCTTCTTCCATCTCCTCCATCTTGGCTACTAAGGAATCCCGCTGGCTTTCAAGTTCTTCTATTGCAGTCTTTTCGGCAGTAATATATCGTTCGATAATCAGGTTTGGTTTAATCAGCTTGCTTTCGATGCCTTCCAGACCCTCAACTTCCTTAACTTTGGTTTTGTCGGTCTTATTTCCGGCAGATCGGGTAATCCGGTATACTTCACGCCCGGCTTTCCATCCATCCTCCGAAACCACAAAAACATCGTCCTGCATGGTTTCACTCCAGTAAGTCATCAGATGCTGGTATACATCGTACCGATCGATCAGGCTCAGGTTGGAAAAGCATTCTAAAAGTTCTTCGGAGATGCTGTGAATGAGTTTCTTAGGCTTCACCCCTAAATCCATACTTTTGAGAACCGGAATGGTTTTTTGTTTCCAGCTTTCGAATACCTCAAACACGGTTTGGGTATAGCTTGTGAATTCCGGATGAGCGAAAATGGTGCTTTTGATGGCCATTTTATCAACTATTTGCTGGCTGTATCCGGATCGTTCATGAGGAGCAAACAGAACTTTCCGTAAACCGGGATATACTTGCCAGTAATTATTCAACGCATCCAAATCGGCATTTGGGATACCCCCTTTGAGGTGTGCCTCGATATCCTGAATGTCTTCTTCTTCCTGACTATCAATATATCGCGGGATATTCAGGTTATATTCCCTCATCTCAATTTCAGTAACCGGAACAATACGGCTGTACTTTGCAATTTCGAGCTGCTTATTGAAAACATCCACAATCCGGTGAATATCTTGGTCGCGCAGGCGGTTTTTCGGTCCATCCTTGGTAAAACCTTTACCGGCATCGATCATGAAAACGGCTTTCCGGTTGCCGGCATTTTCCTTATCGATCACAATCAGGCAGGCAGGGATACCGGTACCATAAAAAAGGTTGGCCGGTAAACCGATGATTCCTTTGATATATCCTTTACGAATGAGGTTTTTCCGGATTTCAGCCTCAGCATTTCCTCGGAACAGCACGCCATGCGGAAGAATAACGGCCGCTTTTCCCTTACTCTTTAACGAACGTATCATGTGCAATAAAAAAGCATAATCACCATTCTTATCCGGAGGAATGCCAAAACTTTCGAATCGACCATATTTATCAGCTGTTTCAGAGGAAATGTCCAGTCCGTTAGCCCAGTTTTTAGAAGAAAATGGCGGATTGGCCACGATATAGTCGAACAGTTTGAGCCCTCCGTTATCTTCCAAAAATTGCGGATCGGATAACGTACTATTGCCGGTGCACCTGATCAAAGCGGTAGGGCAATCGTGCAGAACCATATTCATTCTGGCTAAACCAGCGGTGGCGCTCTCCTTTTCCTGTCCGTAAATGGTGATCCTCCGTTCGGCTTCATCGGCCACTTTCAGCAGCAGCGATCCCGATCCACAGGTTGGGTCATAAATAGTTGTATTGGCGTTGGAATTTTCACTGTTGATGCCAATGATCTTTGCCATAATACGGCTTACTTCTGCCGGGGTATAAAACTGTCCTTTGCTTTTACCGCTCTCGGTGGCAAAGTTCCGCATCAGGTATTCGTATGCATCACCC
>CAIXKO010000088.1 GCA_903919925.1 uncultured Bacteroidota bacterium
CGCATATTTGCGGTGATTAATTCGTATATTTACCGCACAATAGTTTTAGACAATGGCAAAATACATTTATGAGTACGAAAACTGGACAGATTTTTCGTGGCAGGACAAAGCCATAAATGTTGTATTTGGCGAGGTGCGGCTTATGCAAGGTAAAATAATAGGGCAAATGAACGCTTTGGGCTTTTCTGCTAAGGAAGAAGCCACGCTTAACGCCTTAACCTCAGACGTAGTAAAATCATCAGAAATAGAAGGCGAATTGCTTAATTATGACCAGGTACGATCGTCCATTGCAAGGCGTTTAGGCATCAACACAGCTGGACTGGTATCGAGTAACCGCCACATTGAAGGCGTTGTTGAAATGATGCTGGATGCCACCCAACGCTACACCTTGCCTTTAACCGAAAAACGTATGTTTGGTTGGCACGCAGCACTGTTCCCAACAGGGTACAGCGGACCTTACGTAATAGAAGTGGGACACTACCGCACCGGCGAAATGCAAGTGGTTTCAGGCGCAATGGGCAAAGAAAAAGTGCATTTCGAAGCCGTAAAACCCGAAATGGTAAAAACGGAAATGGACAGGTTTTTGGATTGGTTCAATACCGAAAACCGACTTGACCCCGTTTTAAAAGCAGCCATAGCTCACTTTTGGTTTATAATCATTCACCCCTTTGATGACGGAAATGGCAGAATTGGAAGAGCTCTGACAGATATGTTACTTGCCCGTTCCGAAGGCAGCGGAGAACGTTTTTACAGTATGTCGGGCCAAATACTAACCGAACGCATTCGCTATTACGAAGTATTGCAAAAGGTGCAACATAGTTCTGGAGACATTACCGAATGGTTCGACTGGTTCTTGCATTGTCTCAAAAATGCGATGCTCGCCACCGAAAACACCACACAAAAAATACTGCGCAAAGCTGAGTTTTGGAAATTACACCAACATATACCCATCAACGAACGCCAACGCCTGATACTCAACAAGCTCTTTGACGGTTTTGAAGGAAAACTGCAAACATCAAAATGGGCAAAAATTACCAAAACCTCTGCCGACACTGCCTTGCGTGATATAAAAGACCTGGTAGAAAAAGGCATCCTGCAACAAACTGACGAAAGAGGACGAAACGCTAACTACGAATTAGCAGACTTAAAATTAGAATAAACACGGGCCAAATGGCTTTTAAAATCACATGAACAAGGAAACGCAAGCTAAAATTCAAAATATATCCTTCCAAATGTTCCGGGATTGGACAGCTAATGCAAAAATCCAATATCCTGATTATGATTTTACTATTATTGATGAAACAATTTTAGTAAACGACTTAACTGATTGTATTCATTCTGCCGTGAATTCTTTGAGAGATGAAGAGAGAGCTTCAAAAAGGAAAATTCCAGGTTTCGATATAGGATTTATTTGGGGCTTCATACATTCGAACCTTAACGGACACTGGGTTCATGAATACATACGCAAGCGGAGTAATGATTATAAAATGCTTATGACTTTAAAGGCTTTACAATTATACCTGGATATTGAAGATATTTCTTTGATGAAAATTGATGAATTCTATAAAAAAATGTTTTTGGAAGATGTGAATTTTGAAAATATTTATTTCAAACCTGATAAAAATAAATTTTCTGATTTTGGTTTCGATTTAAAATTTACTATTAATACAAAGAGGGAAAATAATATTTCAATATCACTGGAAAATATGATAACCGAAAAAATAGTAAAAATCATTAAGGAGAAAGATACACGTTTTTTGCCTGAAACTGAAAAATATTTTTCAGAGGATGATATAATGCTTTTTATTGCTGAATTCTAGGAAATTGCTGGTTTTGCTGGTTTTATAACATAATAATGGATAAAATAAGATTTTGGACCCAATTAAAACGATAACCACATGAACTACGACAAGAATAAATACAAAATTTGGAATTGGAAAAGTCCTGTGATTTTACATTGGATTATAAATCCGGGATTAGTTATTAATGAATTGATTTTAGGACAAACAATCCCTAAAGTTATGTTAATTGAACGGGCAGGCAATAAACCGTTTTATCAGCGCTCATTAGTCCCATGTCCTCATTGTGGAACTTTTCATAATGGACTTAAATGGTCATCACAAAATAAAACAGCATTTAAAAACTGGTTCGGTTATTATTGTGACAACTGCAAAGAGATAATTCCGGTACATAGAAATTTGACCTCATTAATAATTCTTATTTTGACTTTCCCTGTTTGGGGATGGTTTAGAAAATCAATCAGACAAAGTTGGTTAAACAAACAACCTGAAAGATACAGGAACATAAATCTAGAAATTCCTGAAAAGAAAAATACAACTAAAAATTGGTTAAAATCAGGGCTTTTCTTTGGACTATTCATGTATGTTACGATGATTATTATATTTCCACTGATTGAACAAAAAGAAATGACACAAAAAAGCCTCCTGATTGGCATCCCCGTGTGGTTGATTTGCGGATTGGCCTGGGGATATACAATGAAAGTCTGGATGAACAGGAAAGGTAAATAGCTAGAGACCAACTCTACGTAAACAGTTACTGTTCAGGTATCGCCTACCCTTCCGATCCACCTCACCCCCGGCCCCCATAGCCGTCAACCTAAGGATTTGATTGGCTTTTTGATGGATGATTTTGAAGTTATAGATTCGAATTCAGAATTTCGAGTTCCGAACAATAAGTTTCAAGTAAACATGAAGTAGGGACGCATTTTTGCGTCCTGAAATGCACCTTCAAAATACCTGAATCTCCCACCCGGAATTCGGAATTCTGAATTGGAATCTCAACATTTTAACTTCAAGATATTGGTTTTGTCGCACAAATATTCCTTAGGTTGACGGCTATGCCCCGGCCCCTCTCCCGTGAACGAAGCGAAGCGAAGAGAGCACACCCACACTCACACGCAAACACACACCCAATTCGGGGGTGAGGTGGATCGCCCAAATATCAGACTGACTACACAATAGCTCCTTAGCTTGACGGCTATAGGGGCCGGAGGTGAGGTGGATCGTCAGTAAAGGCAGCTGAACAGTATCGAAAAACAATAATTCAGTCCAGATAAGTTTAATGGTGAATTTAAGATAGCTTCCTTCAAAACAGATCATTTAGATGCTTCAGGCGATAGAAACAATTACACATTCAGGTGCTTACCGGCAGGTTAGAAGATGCCCTTTATTTCATTAAGTTTGACTTTGAAAACCTTAATAAAATAAAACCCTTGAAAATAAAACCCTTGAAAATAAAATATCTACTGCCAATCCCGGTAGTGTTCCTTTTAAGTATCGGCATTGCCTGCCCCCAAACCATTCACAGGAACATTAAAACTCCTCAATACCAGGAGCTTCAGAAGAAACTCTGTACCGGGTGGAATACCTGGTACAATAACAGTTTCATGTCTCATGTTCTGCTGCCCGAGGGTTTTTCCATCAACCTGTGCATTGCCCGTGCAGGGCTCTGGGAAACGGGATACCTCAGGGAGAATTACAAAGGCTCCAAATCTATTCACCGCCCCGAGGATATTCAGCCGGGATTGCGCTCCGATAATGGCGCCTATACCAGCCTCAAAGTCAGGTTCAAGGATGAGGTAGTGGAGGTGCAGAGCGCCATTGACGGTGAGGATCAGCTGATTCTGGTTACTCCCGTTAAGCCGTGCAAAAACCAG
>CAIXKO010000089.1 GCA_903919925.1 uncultured Bacteroidota bacterium
GCTCAGGTGGTGCATGTTGGCGGGGTTAATCTCTGGAGATCGGATAACGGTGGGAAAACCTGGAAAATTACCGGGCACTGGACCGGCGCCAGCGCTGCTGAAGTTCATGCCGATCAGCATACATTCTTTTACAACCCGGTAAACAAAAGGCTCTATTCCGGAAACGACGGTGGCATTTATTATACCGATAACCGTGGTACCAACTGGAAAGAAATTAGTGAAGGACTCGGAATCGGCCAAATCTACCGATTGGGTGTTAGTGTTACTAACCCTTATGTTACTGCTACCGGTTTTCAGGACAACGGAAGCGCTACCTGGACCGGCAAGGAGTGGCTTACCACAGGTGGGGGCGATGGTATGGAATCAGCAGTCGATCCAACTGATTATCAGTATAGTTATACTACTCTTTACTATGGTACCATTACGCAGTTGCTTTTTAATGGATACAACCGCCAGGTAGGTGGTCAGGGACTTGGAGGAATTGATGAAACCGGTGCCTGGGTTACCCCTTTTCTGGTTCATCAGGATGACGGAAATACCATGATTGCCGGATACAAAAATATCTGGATCACGCATGACCTGAAAAAGCAAAATAATATTGCCTGGAAGAAGATCTCCAACAACCTTGCCGGAACCAATGATGTATATGTTGCCGCGCTTGAGCAATCGCCGGCGCAACCCGAGATGCTTTATTTTTCGCGTTTTGATGGCCGGCTTTTCCGGACAGATGATTTTAATAAACCAAATCCTGTTTGGATAGATCTGACACCAAATTTGCCCGCCTGGGGCACTCCGGATGACCTGGAATGCCATCCGTTTGATCCGATGACTGTTTATATGACTCTTTCGCGCAGAGTGTATAAATCGCTTGATAAAGGCGAAACCTGGACCGATATCAGCGGATCGCTGCCTGACATCTGGATGAACACGCTCTTTTTTGATGAATCCAGCGTTGAAGGTTTATATCTGGGCACCGATGCAGGAGCCTATTTCAAGGATGCCGGAATGACCGACTGGGTATTTTACAATGCAAACCTTCCGTTATCGGTAAATGTGAGTGAGCTTGAGGGCTATTACGATCACCTCGATCGTACGAAATCGAAATTACGGGCCTCAACTTTCGGCCGTGGACTTTGGGAAACACCTTTGGCCTCAGCCGACCCGGTTTTACCTGCTACTTTTCTTGCTGCAATCCCCAACGTAAATAAGATTAATCTTTATTGGAACGTTCCTTTTTATCCGCAGTTTGTAACCAATTACAAAATTTTCAGAAACAATGTCCAGGTAGCAGTGAGCACTTCTCCATCCTGGACCGATGATCAGGTAGAAAAAAATACGGACTACACCTATTCAGTTGTAGCTGTTTACGCAAATTCCACCGATGCTGATCCTTCCAATACCGCCTCCGCGATTATTACCGATCCCGTTATTCTTCCCTATTTTGTTGATTTTGAACCTGGAACCGCCGGGTGGGCATCCACAAAAACAGTAAACGGATGGAATTATGGTACTGCTGCCGATTTGGGAGTTTCGGGCAATAATGGCCGCTTTTTTGGTATCCGCGGCTCCGAAAAAACTTCCGGTAACCTGGTTACCGATTGCCTGGTTTCACCGGTAACTGATCTTTTATTGCAAAAAGAATCCGAAGTAACCCTCTCCTTTACCTATGCTTATCTTCGTTCTCCCGATTTTGGCAAATTCAACGTGGTTTACCGGGTGGCAAAGGATAGCTCCTGGGTATCGCTGGTTAGCCTTGATCCGTTGAATGACGTGCAATGGGTTTGGGACAGCGTAAGCGTTGTTCTTCCCGTTGCAGCACTCACCGCAACCACTCAGATCGGATTCCTGTATGAAAATCATGGAACTTCATTCGGTGGAGCCGGAGTAGATGATATACAACTAACCGCAAAATCACTGGGTATACGCGAGAACCTCAGCCAATTGGTGTGCCGGATTTTCCCAAATCCAACCAACGGATTGTTTCAAATGGAAGTGAACCTGAAACAACCGGGAAAAGTCAGTATTCAAGTAGTCAGCCTGAGTGGACAAATCATTAGCGATGAGCAATTTAATTGCAGTAACGAATCACTGACCAAATCATTTGACCTTAGAAATCTTGCCCGTGGAGTTTATCAGGTAATGATCAAAACACCTGATGGGAACCATACTGAACGCATAACGATTCAATAAAAAGATATGGGCTTACTTAGAATAGCCGCATGTATTGTGATTTTGGTAACGGCTCTGCCTGGAGCTGGCCATTCTACCCCATCGAATTGCATTGTTCCATCCAAAAATAAATTCATTATGCAAAAAAGATATTGCATGGCACTCGATCTGCGGAAAGATTCCTCATTGATCGCTCAATACAAGCATGTTCACACCAAAGCCGGTATATGGCCCGAAATTCCACGCGGGATCAAGGAAGTTGGAATTGCTGACATGGAGATTTATTTATGGGATAATCGCATGTTTATGATACTGGAGACCCCGTTAAGCTGGGATTACGACTCCGAAATGGCGAAATTGGGTACATTGGAGAGGCAGCCGGAATGGGGCGATTTTGTATGGCAGTTTCAACAGCTCCTGCCCTGGTCGAAAAACGGTGAGAAATGGATGCAAATGGACAAAGTTTTCCAGCTCAATCAGTCGATAGTTGCACAGGAAACAGCAAAAACCGGATATACTGAGCCCGTTTATTCCCACCCTACCCAACGCTTTTGTTCCACCCTGGACCTGAAAGATAATCCCGATCTGATCAAACAATACCGTTATTACCACTCCCCGGAAGGTCATTGGCCCGAAATCGCCAAAGGAATAAGATCTGTGGGGATTTTGGATATGCAGATATACCTGATTGGTAACCGCATGTTCATGGTGGCTGAAACCAAACCCGGTTTCAATTGGAATGAGCAGATGCACCAACTTTCAACGCTGGAAAAGCAGAAAGACTGGGAAACATTAATGCAAAAATTTCAGCAGCCACTTCCCGGTATCACAGAGGTGAAATGGGAATTGATGGAAAATGTATTTGACCTGAACCGCGATTTTTAATTGCCTTTCAGCATTCCCTTAACCAGATTAAGGCTACCATCGGTTTTTGCCGGTTTGATTTTCAACAGCTTTGCCAGTAATTCGTAAATATTTACGTTTTCGAATGCCGGCTGCACAAATCCCTTCTTAAAAGAGGGCCCTGCAGCATAAAAAATTCCATGCATATCGCGGTTAGCCGGATCATACCCATGTGTTCCCAATCCATAATGAAAATTCTCTTTCCTTCGTGTTTCGAGTCCATATAAGGAATCAGCCTCTACAATTAGTTGTGGAATTCGCTGATGAGAACCATAGTGATACCTGGCCGGAAGTTCATCCCTTTTCCATACTTTCAGGTGTGGTGCGGACTTCAATTTGCCGTAAACTTCATCCAGATAAGCCGGGTCAGGTTCCAGGCTGATCACAGGGCTTCCGCCATTGTAACGCTTTATCCTTTTTAGATCAATGATATCTTCAAGAAAAACCTGCTGCCCTTCCGGAATGTAACCCATGCCATGGTCCGAAAGTATGATCAGGTCGATTTCCATCTTCTTTAACTTTTCGATTTTCTTCAATCCTTTAGTCAGCGCTCCAACCAGTTGATCGAGCCTTTCAACAACCTCCTCCACTTCCTGGCTCACCGGCCCAAAATCGTGGCTTGTTTTATCGGGTTGGTCAAAATAAAACATCACCAGCCCGGGCCGTTGATCCGAGGGGAGCATTAACCACTTGAAAACGGTATCGATCTGTTGCCTGATCGGAAAGCTGTCTTCATAATATTTCCTCATTTCAGGGCGGTAGCGCTCGTTACTCTCTGTACCAACCCAAAAGTAGGAAGCAACTTTTACTCCTTGCTTTTCGGCAGTTTCCCATATCGCTTCTCCTTCCCAAAAAATGGAATCCTGAACTGCTTTACGGTCACCCATACGGAAAACGCGATCGAGCTTTGGGTCATAAAAACTGTTTTGCACAATACCGTTATGATCAGGATACAAACCGGTTGCAATGGCATAATGATTCGGAAAAGTTTTAGTTGGATAAGCCGGCTTCAACGATTCCGCCCTGCATCCGGCTTTGGCAAGCCTGTGGAGATTCGGAGTATGATAAATGGCAGGATAATCCCATCGGAATCCGTCCATCGACAGCACCACAACACAATGATCTTTAGGATCCGCACTGAGGGATATCGGGATCAACCATAATAGGAAAAAGAAGGGGAATGTGTATTTTGGCATAATGGGTTTGAAAATAACAAATAACAAAAGACAAATAACAAGCAAATAACAAATAACAAAAGACAAATAACAAGCAAATAACAAATAGTAAAAGACAAATCTCAAATAGAGAGAGCAAATCCCAAAAGGCAACTTTCAAACAGGCGTTGGGCAGCTGCTGTTTGAAAGTTGAAATTTGAGTTTTGGGATTTATTTGTCTTTTGGATTTTGTCTTTTGGATTTTGAGTTTTATTTGTCTTTTGTGTTTTGCTTTTTGTGTTTTACCTTGGAAGGTTTCATCAAAATATTAAGCCTGTAAGCTTTACCCAGCGTGAGGTATATATTTTCCTGAACGAAGTTTTCAAAGCCCTTTTGAGAAGCTTTAACCGTATATGGACCTCCAACTTCCATACCCGGTAAACGGTAAGAGCCATGCTCATCGGTTGTTGCTCCAAAAAGGGAACCGGTAGGAACATGAGTAGCCACAATCTTTACTCCTTGCATCAGGGTACTATCGGAGTTTGTAACCCTACCATTGATACCCGAATTGGTTATTTGGCTATAACAACTGAAAACAGGAAAGAACAAAACTGCAAAGACCAAAAAATTCTTTATTAAATATCTCATAAACAATGAGTTTTGATAAAAGTAATTGTATTGGACCATCTGCTTCTTAGTAAACAGAAACATCCCTGATTTTAAACGAAAAGGTTCATGCAAAGTTATATCTGTTTCAAAAAAAATCGCCCCGGTGTTCCGGGGCGATTTTTAATAAAATCAGGAAACTTCGAATCCACTAGTTAAAAATGTAACGTACGCCCAGCTGTAAAAACCAGCATTGGTTGTAGTTAGCATAGGTAGTGAAAGTTTGTGACAGATAATTCCCTTTAGTATCTTTTTCCATCGAGTAGGTCGGAACATTGCTTGCATCTTTCGATACGTATTTTAAAATCTGACCATTGTTTGAGGAATACATGTTTTTGCTGACACCCCAGGTACTGTTGATCAGGTTGCCAAAGTTCAGGAAGTCCACAGAGAATTGTAATGTATTGGTGGATTTTCCTGCTTTTACGCTGAAATCCTGTACCACCCGTAAATCAAAACGATTCACCCAAGGTGCAACTACAGAATTTGCTTCAGCATATTGTCCTTTGTGAGCGGTCAGATATTTATCCTGGTCCATAAATTTGAAAAAGGCATCTTCGTCTGCTGTAGTGGCAAATTTAATATCCCCTTTTGCTTTAGGTATGTAAATCAGGTCAGTAGCATATCCATCACCGTTCATATCGTTTTTGTAGGTAAAGCTATAGCTGTATGGTGCATATCCTGAGTAAAACAAGCCAAGGGTAGTTGCCATGTGATTGTTCAGGTATGGAATTTTGTATGACAGAGAAGCAATCGCTTTGTTCGGCACAACATATTGTGACCGCTGAACCCAAGGAATATTCGGGCCGTTAACTTCATATAAACCACTGTAAGCTGAAGAAGCTGCACTACCTGGCATACCGGAAATTTCCTTTGATTCGGTTTTGGTATATGCCAACATGATATTCAGATTCTTAATAGGTTCTGCAGTAATTGTGATGTTTCCGATAGCACCCCATCCTTCGTTGGTATTTGACAATATGTATGCGTCTTTAGCCGTATAGGTCAGAGCGGCTTTGGCCGGATAGATATACCGGTCGTCTGATCCGCCGAATTTCGCCCAGGTATCATCTGGTTGCTTCAGGTTGTAGTTTTGAAGCATAACACCATTCATGGTTTTCGTGTAAACACCTTCCAGGGTAATGGTCAGCGGGAAAGAAACAGGAACTTTAAAATCTACAGCCAAAGAAGATTTCCAAACCTGCGGCATTTTGAAGTTAGGATCAATTCCATTTATGCTGCTTGGTAAAACCCCTTTATCAGAAGTAATGGTGTTTGGAAGGCCCAGCAGAGTGATCATCTCGTTCACGTCGGTAATCATTTTACCGGCCAGCTTAGCCAGGTTAGGATCTACGCTTTTAATAGAACCATCGGCATTATACTTGGTTGTTGCGGTATAACTGCCCTGTACCATTCCCGAGTTGGTTGGCATATTGGTGAAGAACACCAGTGGCAACCTTCCTGCAAACAGACCTGTACCTCCGCGAACTTTCAGAGATTGGTCTTTCAAAGCATCCCATGTAAAACCAATTCTTGGAGAAAGTTGAACTTTTGCGGTTGGCCATGATCCGGTGTCGATTTTTTTACCGCCAAAATCAAGGGCAAGAATTGCGTTATTGGTGATAACGTTATCATCATATTTCAAATAATCGGCACGTAATCCATAAGTTAATTTGAAACTGGAAGTAACTTTCCACTCATCCTGGGCATATAATCCAATCTGATTAAAAGCAACTTCTGCAGCTGGATTCTTCTCACCGTCATAACCATATGTTAATGCAAAATCTCTTGGTGCAGCCTGATTCAGGAAATCCGAAAGACTGGCATAACGATAATATCCTGTACCGTTCCTCATGTAGGAGTTGTTTGCCATTTGGTGCTCAAAACTGGCTCCTGCGGTAATTTTGTGACGTCCCAAATAGAAAGTGGCGTTGTCGAGGACGTTGAAGATATTGTTGTGTACACCGTTGTTCCAGGTAAACAATTCATAACCTGCCGACATGTATGGTTCCAAAATCTGCTTTCCGTCTGTAGTTACACCTTTCATGATATCAATAAAAGGGAAAGGGGAGGAGTTGGAGCCACGTACGTCCGCAATTGATGAATAGGTAGTCAGGAATTGATTCGAGACGCGATCGGATAACCGGCTGTTCAAATCCATGGAAACCGAATTTACAATGTTATCCATGGAATAAAGCGAATTGGAGAAAGCCATCGAATATTGAGAAATACGATCCATAGCGTTGTTACGGAAACCGGCATCGGTTGAGTTTCCGTTCGTAGGACTCCATGCCTGATTTTTCGTGTAGTTATACCTTAAGCTCAATTTGTTTGCTTTGTTGATGTTCCAGTCGAGCCGGGCCAGCAGCTTTTTATTACTCTGATCTGCCGGGTAATCGGTGTATGATCCCGGATCATATCCATAAGTATTAATTAAATGCTGCCTAACCAATTCCATATCCGAAGTGCTGGTACGGGAAAGTTCCTTGTCTTTATTGGCAACTCCATCCGGCGATGGCCTGTAGGTTACCACCTGTCCAGGGCGCAATTCGTATTCGCCGTTAACAAAGAAGAACAACTTGTTCTTAATGATAGGTCCTCCAAGGGTGAGTCCGTATGTGTTTCTTGATTCTTTTGGGCGTACACCAAAATCAATCGTGTCATAATGGTTTCCACGGAAATTTTGATTGGTTAAGTAAGTATAAGCCGATCCTTTGAAGGTATTTGTACCTGATTTGGTAACAGCATTGATACCACCGCCAATAAAATTAGTTTGCCGGACATCGAAAGGAGCGATAACCACTTGCAGTTCCGAAATAGCTTCAATGGAAATAGGGTTTCCACCGCCGGGCAAGCTTGAACTCAATCCGAAGTTGTTGTTGAAATTGGCGCCGTCAACGGTAAAGTTGGTTGAACGTCCGTCACCTGCGGCAATACTCATACCATTTGAGAAAGGCGACAGTTTTACCATGTCGGAAACACTTCTGCTAATGGTTGGCATCATAGTCATTTGTTCGCTCGAAATATTCGTTGAAGCACCAGTCTTTGTCGTCTTAAACTGCGATGACTTGGTACCTACAACCGTTACTTCTCCCAAATCTACCTGACTTGCAGTCAAAATAGTGTTTAATACTGATGTTTCACCCAGGAATAACGTGATATCAGTGTAAGTCCGTTTTGAATAACCTACGAAAGAAACATCAACCGTAAAAGGTCCGCCTGGCCTCATACCCTGAATATTGAAAAGCCCTTCCGCATTGGTGATTGCGCCGTACTGTGTTCCTGATGGAACATGCGTTGCTAATACTGTTGCTCCTGGCAACGATGAACCATCGGGGTTGGTAACTTTACCATTTATCCCGGCAGTTGTGACTTGGGAATAACCACCGACAGCAGTGAAAATTCCCAAAGTAATGAACAATAAAAACCTGGTCAAATTTCTCATACACAAAGAGTTTAGGTTGTAATAAATTGATAGACTAATTGTTACTTCGAAAAAACAGTTCAATTTTCTTATATTTGATTTTACTCAAATCCGGTCTAAAATAAGTTAATATGTTTGAACTGAAGGTATCTAAATCCATCCGGTTATCAACATTATTAACAATTGATGAATCGGTTGTATCATTGCATAGTTTTACTCATTCCAAAATTTGTTTATGAAAAGACGTTCTATTGGCCTTATTTCAGCTCTTTTCCTCACCCTGTTTAGCTGCCTGAAAGAACCGGGACCCGGAGGAACATCCACCATCACCGGTAAAGTTTATGCTTACGATTATGATGCTGACATGATTAATCTAAGAGCACAATATTATGCTCCCGATGAAGATGTTTATATCATTTACGGTGATGATTCGATCTTCTCCGACCGCACTCAAACCAGTTTCGACGGTTCATACCGATTTCGTTATCTCCGGCCCGGATCCTATACTATCTTTGTATACAGTAAAAACCTCAAAACGAAATTGCCTCCTCTTGTTCCCATAAAAAAAACAGTGCAAATTCTATCTGGTGATCAGGTGATCACTATGGAGGATGTTGAAATAAACAAGTAATGATCAATCAGGTTCTTGAAATACTGAAGAGTTTCCAGCCAATATCCCTCAAGGAAATCGAGTGTGTAAAACTCATGACCCGTACAGATGAAAAATATTTATGCCCGGTACATCAGCTGAATAACCTTTTGAACAAAGCGCAAGCAGATTTTCAGGTGCTGGAAAACCTGGGAAAACGATTACTGGGTTATGAATCATTATACCTGGATACGAGCGATCATCGGATGTATCTCGATCATCACAATGGCAAGCTTAATCGCTATAAAATCAGGATCAGGGATTACAAAACCACAGGCGAATCCTTTTTGGAAATAAAAAAGAAGGACAGCCACCGGAATACTGCAAAAACGCGTATACCGCTTCTGACCGATCGTAACTACCATACCATTGAAATGCACAATTTCATTGCGGCCAATACCCCTTATGATCCAACCAGTCTGGAACCCCAACTCACCTCTTCGTTTAGCCGGATTACCCTGGTCAATAATGAATTACTTGAACGGGTAACGCTCGACATTTTCCCATCGTGGAGGAACGGCCAAAAAACCATTTCTGCTCCTAATGTGGTGATCATTGAAGTTAAATCCGCCAAAAACTCATCCACACAGGGATTTGGCAACCTTTTAAGGGAAGAAAGAATTCTTCCCAAAAGACTCAGCAAATATTGTATCGGAACTGCCCTGCTTTACCCTGAAATCAAGCAAAACAGGTTTAAAGCTAAACTGCTATATTTAAAAAAATTGAATAAAAACTTAGTCTATGGAGCACCAGTTGCTGAACCTATTTAATCCGGATCAGGTATCAGGATTTGTACAAATTGCTGATGAAGGTGTTGAAGCAATCAGATTTATCGGACTTAAAATCATTAATCCTGCCGATTTTCTTCAATTATTGATCCGGTTTGCCTTTAACTTTTTTGTAACCATCATTTTGATCCGGTTTCTCTACTATCCGCATTCCAAAAGA
>CAIXKO010000090.1 GCA_903919925.1 uncultured Bacteroidota bacterium
GCAGGCGCCATTTGGTTCCATCAGGCTTGGCATAGCGGATCGAAATTTTCTGGGACGCAATATTCGCCTGGAATTGCGCGGCCAGCTGAGCAGTATGGAACCATTGTTCTGGGAGGTTAGAACAACGATCCCACGCCAGCTCCTATGGAAAAACATGGTTATCGGAGCCGGGTTCAGACGGGAGGATGTGGGTGACCCCTGGTTCATATCTGATCGTGGTTATGTGACTATAACAAATCCGTTTCATAAAGATTATGAGTTTTCATTATCCCCCGATCTGGAGACCGGCTTTATCAGGCACCAATCCAGCAGAGATTTGGCCGAGCCCTTTAGCCGGGGCTTTTGGTATTTTCGCTTGGGTGAATCGATTGGTACCGTTACACACCGCCGGCATCAGGAGGAGGGATTCAATGTGACTGGTATGCTTGGTGCGGGAATTGGCTTGAACAACGGGACAATGAATTACCTGGAGGGCAGTATCAGGGCAGAATACCATCAGCTGATTAATTCAAAACTGCAGTTCAGTGCGCGCTGGGAAGGCAGGTATACTTCCACCGTTTATGAAAGTTTGTGGACCCGATACGGCCCTGGCAATATTCGGGGCATTGAGTATGGGGATCTGAGCGGGCCATTGATGCAACTTGCGTCCACCGGATTATACTATACCTGGCTGAATTGCGATTATCTGGCAATGGAGCAATCTGTTTTTGTTCAATATGCTGCCGCAATGGTTAATGCGGGCGACTGGTCGTCCGTAAAGCGGCATTACGCAATTGGTACCGGTTTTCAATTTACTATACCTATGTACCCCGCAGCGAGTTTACTACTGACATTCAGCTTTAACCCAAACCGAAAAAATTGGTTTTATCTGGAGCTATAATTGATGTTTCAAAACAATAAACGGGTTAGGTTTTTTGAGTAGATTTGACCAGATATTTAGCATTTCAATGACAAGGAGCCGGTTATCCAACAAATTGCCAATCATACTAATGAGTGTTTTGGTAGCAGGATTATTGGTTCTTCCTTTGTCTTTTAGTTTGATTCGCCAGATAGTATTTCTATCAAAGCAGGGTGAGATGAGCAAGCTCGAATCCGGCAGCCAGAAACTTGAAAGAATGGTTTTTACGGTGAACGATTATTCACGGCTAAACTTTACCAGACCGGAACGTGAATTTGCTTACCGTGGAAATATGTATGATATTCATTCCATAACGAGATGGGGCGATCAGGTTGTGGTATTGGTTCTTTGGGATAAAACTGAATCAAATTTGCTTCTTGCCGATGAGCCAGGTGAATCCTCCGCATGGTCAAAGATGCCTGGCTCTGCCAAATTAGGATTTATGCCCTATTTTTTTGCAGAAGGGTTGTTACCTGATTTTATGTCGCCATTTTTGAGCCAAAACAGCTATCAGGATTTTGTATCTGGATATATTGAACCCTTTTCAAGGATTTGTTCTCCGCCTCCCGAGCCGTTGATCTGATTTTCATCATGACCTGAGGTTTTTGATTTCAGGATATTTTTAGGGTCAATCAGTCAAACAAATATCAAATTAGAATTATGAAGAGGTTACTCATAATGATTCTTCTTGCTGCAACCGTAAATTTGGTTCCGGCCCAGGAGGACACACTTAAAAGAACTATAGATGAAGTGGTTATTACCGCTAACAAGTTTGAAATGCTGCGCCGTGAGGTGGTTCAGCGTATCGATATCGTCAATAAAAGGGACGTGCAATGGATGAATTCCATGAACTCTGCCGATCTGCTTAGTAATACCGGAAATATTTTAGTTCAGAAAAGCCAGGGTGGAGGCGGGAGTCCTATCATCCGCGGTTTTGAATCGAACAAGGTATTGCTGATGGTTGATGGAGTACGTTTGAATAATGCAATTTTCCGGGGGGGGCATTTGCAGAATGTTTTGCGAATTGACAACTCAATTCTGGAGAAAGTAGAAATTTTGTATGGACCTTCATCCGCTATGTATGGGAGTGACGCGCTGGGAGGTGTCATGCATTTTATAACTAAAAAGCCAGTATTGAAGCAAAAATTCGGTGGAAGCGCAATGGTTCGATATAGTAGTGCTACGAACGAAAAAACCGGACATTTTGATTTTAATATCGGAGGAAAAAAGATTGCATCGCTCACCAGTATTACCTATTCCGATTTTGGGGATATTGTTCAGGGATCGAAACGAAAGAGTGCCTATCCAACATTTGGCGAAAGGGCGTTTTATGTAGCAAGGATCAACGGTGCAGACAGTATTGTGGTAAATCCCAATAAAAATAAGCAGATCGGAACCGCATATATGCAGTATGATTTGTTAGAAAAGATCCTCTTTCAGCAGGATAGCCGCACTACGCACACGCTGAATCTCCAATATTCCAATACAGGTGATGTTACCCGTTATGACAGGCTCACAGAAGTGGATAGCAAGGGCAAGCCAAAAAGCTCAGAGTGGTATTATGGCCCCGAGCAGCGTTTGTTAACCAGCTACCGGTTTGACCGGAAGATGACAACTCCTTTTATGGATAAGTTTTCGCTTACCCTGGCTTATCAAAACAACAAAGAAAGCCGTAACAGCCGGAAGTTTAACAGCTCCAGCCTGAAATCACAGCGTGAACAAATAGGGATTTTCTCCTTTGATATGGATGGATATAAAAAGCTGAAAAGCCATGACATTAATTATGGTATGGAAGCCTATTTTAACGATGTAAATTCTACCGCGATTTTTACAAATCTCAAAACACTGGCTGAAACTCCTGCTGATACCCGTTATCCCGATGGGAGCAACACCATGAATACATTTGCCGTGTATGGCCAGGATAAAATATCTTTGATTGCCGAAAAGCTTTTTCTGAATATTGGCGTACGGTATAATTTCTCAATATTGAAATCGACCTATGCCAGTACCACCTTTTTTGCTTTTCCGTTTGATGCCGTTGAGCAAAAAAGCGGATCATTCAGTGGTAATGCCGGGCTGCTTTACTTGCCAACCCTTAGTACTAAGGTTTCACTCATTGCTTCGAGAGGATTCCGCACGCCCAATATTGATGACCTGACAAAAGTTTTTGAAAGCGTAGCGGGCAAACTAATCATTCCGAATCCAAATCTGAAGCCTGAATATACCACTAACTTTGAGTTGGGGCTGGTTCAAACACTCGGAGGAAAGGCTAAAATTGAAGCTGGGGCTTATTATACAATCATTGATCATGCTATTGTTACCGACCTTGACCAGTTTAAAGGTGCCGACAGCGTTTTGTATGGGGGGGTGATGAGCAAGGTATACAGCAGTCAGAACAAACGTCAGGCTTATATTGCCGGAGCTTACGGAACTTTCGGATTTGATATTTGGGGTGGCTTCTCCATCGCCGGAACCATTAACTATACTTACGGTAGGATCAGGGAAGAATCGGGCGATACACCGCTTGATCATATTCCACCGGTTTTTGGGAAGGCTGCTTTAGAATACCACAATAGTAAGTTTCAGGGAGAGTTTTCATTTCTTTTTAATGGAAGGAAAGATATTTCAGACTACCTCCTGAATGCCGAGGACAATGAAATATATGCCACTGCTGATGGTATGCCTGCATGGAATACGCTTAACCTTCGTTTGGCGTACCAGCTGCATAAATATTTAAATATTCAGTTTGCCTGCGAAAATATTCTGGACACCAATTACAGGGTCTTTGCTTCCGGGGTGAGTGCGCCGGGACGAAATTTCAGGGTCACATTAAGAACTTCCTTCTAATCTAAGCCCCACAGGCCATAGAAAAGGCGTATTCTGATGTATTTAGGGGCTAGCAGAATGTTGTGATTTATAGTGATATAATGATGTTTAGTGGTTAAAATAATTGAGGTGTCATTTATTTACTGACTATTGCTAATCTCAACAAGTCGCTGTATCTTTGCAAAGATTTATGTGTTAAAACATTAATGCGTTGTAATTGTTAGAAGTTTATTTAAATTTTAAATTGGGAAATTATGAACATTTTCGTGGGAAGTCTTCCTTTTAATCTGCAGGAAGCTGAATTGCAGGGAGTTTTTGAAGAGTACGGTGAAGTTAGCTCTTGCAAAATTATTACAGACAAATTCTCGGGCCGTAGCAAGGGATTTGGGTTTATTGAAATGTCAGATGACGAAGCTGCTAAAAAAGCAATTGAAGAACTGAATGGTGCTGAGATTGGTGGACGTGCAATCGTTGTGAATGAAGCTGAAGAAAAGAAAGCCGGTGAAAGACGCGGTGGCGGTGGATTTGGTGGCGGAGAAAGAAGAGGCGGATTTGGTGGTGGAGAGAACAGAGGCGGTGGTGGATATGGCGGCGGCCGTAGTAGCAGCGGCGGTAGCGGCGGTGGATACGGAAGCAGAGGCGGCGGTGACAGTCGTGGCGGTGGCGGAAGCAGCCGTGGCGGTGGTCGCAGGGCTAGCTACTAAGCATAAAATAAACTATTAAATAGTCCGCTTTCGCTTCAAATTGAAGCTGCGGGCAAAATCAAAATAACCCTTTCTCGTAGATTAATTCTATGGGAATGGGTTTTTTTTGGTTGTAACACTTCATCAATTTCAAGTAATGATGCAGAATTGATCAAAACCTTTGTAACTTAGGTGGAGATTTTAATTCATAAAATTCAATCATCATGAAAAAAATACTAATAGCTCTGGATTACGATCCAACCGCACAAAAAATTGCCGAAGCCGGGTATTCTTTAGCTACTGCAATGGCTGCAGAAGTAGTCCTGCTGCATGTGATATCGGACCCTGTATATTACTCATCCAGAGATTACTCCCCCATTATGGGGTTTAACGGTTATATGGATATGGATCCCATTCAGATGGATAGTATTGAGGGTTTAAAAGATGCATCCATTCACTTTCTTGAAAAAACAAAAAAGCACCTTGCCGATCCATCTATTCAAACAATGGTGAAGGAAGGTGATTTTGCTGATGCGATTCTAAAAGCTGCAAAAGAAGTACACGCTGATATTATTGTTATTGGCTCTCATAGTCAGAAATGGCTGGAGAAAATAGTTATGGGCAGCGTAACTGAAAAAGTGTTGAGCCATACCACTGTGCCCATGTTTGTTGTTCCTACAAAAAAACATAAATAGCATCCAATAATATGAGAAAATTCCTGAAGATCGGAGTACCAGTTGTGATATTACTGCTTGCCCTTCTTTTTTGGTGGAGATTCTTTTTTGTTTTTGGTGAAGGAGTTAAAGCAGGGAATTTAAATTTTCTGGTTAAAAAGGGCTATGTGTTCAAAACCTGGGAAGGGCGGATTATTCAGGTAGGCTTTAAAACTCCGGCTCCCGGCTCTATGCAAAGTAACGAGTTCGATTTCAGTGTCGCTAATGATAGTATTGGTGCCATATTGGAACGGGCGAGTGGTAAAACCGTGGAATTACGCTATAAAGAATATCTGCATTCTCTACCCTGGAGAGGCATGAGCAATTATGTTGTTTTTGAGGTTTTAAAAGTTAGTGATACTGAACCAGTATCGATTTTGCCGTATTGACAGAGCAATACGTGACCTGATTACTACGTACTTTTTTTATCTTTAGCGTCATGAAAGTATTATTTATTGGCGGTACAGGCAATATAAGCACACCGGTAAGCCGGCTGGTTGTGGAACGGGGAATAGAGCTGTATCATCTGAACAGAGGAAATAGATTGCCAATCCCCGGAGTGACTTGCCTTCATTCTGATATCAACGATTTGGCCCAAACTAAAAGAGTTTTGAGGGATCATCACTGGGATGTTGTAGTGAATTGGATTGCATATTCGCCGGAGGATATACAACGGGATGCGGAGCTTTTCGGGGATTCAACCGGGCAATACATTTTTATCAGTACCGCCTCGGCTTATCAAAAACCTCCTGTAAATCCGGTTATCACTGAATCAACACCACTGAAAAATCCTAATTGGGATTACTCACGGAAAAAAATCGCCTGCGAAGATCTGCTTTTGAAATTATTCCGGGAATGCGATTTCCCAATGACGATTATCAGGCCTTCCCATACCTACTACTCAGTTATTCCTGTTTCATTGGGAGGATGGGAGGAATTTACTGTGATTGACCGTATGCGTAAAGGTTTACCTGTTGTTGTTCACGGTGACGGAACCTCATTATGGACCATGACCCATGCCGATGATTTTGCCAGAGGATTTATTGGGCTGCTGGATAATCAGCATGCTATTGGGGAATCATTTCACATTACCTCGGACGAAGTGCTGAGCTGGAACCAGATTTATGAAACTGTAGCCCGCGCAGCGGGGGCAAAGGCTAGAATTGTGCATATTCCATCTGAAACCATTGCCGATTACGCTGATTCACATGGATTTCCTTCAGTCAGAGGAACTTTACTGGGGGATAAATCACATAGCGCCCTTTTTGATAATTCAAAAATCAAACGTTTTGTTCCCGGTTTTGTAGCCACCATCCCTTTCTCGGAAGGCATCAAAAAAACCATTGATTGGTTTGATGCTGATCCCGGAAGAAAGGTGGTAAAGGCTGAGACCAACCGGTTTCTGGATGAACTGATCAGGGATACTGCCGTCCAAAACGGAGAATCCCGGTAATCAAAAAAATGGTTTTGAAGGAAACCTGTCACCTGCCAAATAAACCGTTTATAAATATTGATCAATCATGACACGCACAAAACTATGTACCCTTTCGCTTTACCTTTGTTTTTTTCTTTTTCCGAGTTGCGCAACCGTAAAATTCTACAGTGACGAATCCTTGAAAAATGAGACCGGTCTCAGAGTGTATACACCAAAACCATATCTATTGGTTGAATATCGAAACACCAAAACAGAAACTGTGCGAACCACTGTTGTTTACTTGCCCGATCTATCAAGTCCTCAATATATTAAACCCAGGCCAGGTGTTGGCTCAAATTCATTAAAACTTGATATATCCAATGGATTCCTAACCTCTTATGGATTAACTACCGATACAAAGATGCCCGAGACTCTTGGTAAAATCACCGATTTAATTACGAAATCAACTTCCACTGTTGCTGATGTAATTCGCACAAGTGCGGTTGGGGAGGTTGAAGCGCCTGTTTTTGAATTGTATGAAATTTCTATTGCTCAAGGGCTAACCAGATTATTAAGAGTGAAATAGTTTATAAAATAAAAATTGCCAGCGATGAATACCCCACTTGTTCCAACTGAGCATGACTATAATTCAGAAAGCACCACAAATACCCTGAACTTAACAACCAGGCATCAGGAAACCGATGAGGCTCTTAAGACCAAAGACCTCCTGCATTCTATTGCCCAAGCGGCAAAGATTGGCATGTGCATTATCAACCATGACTATATTATAGAATGGTACAACGACCAGTATACCGAATGGTTTGGCCCACTTGAGAAATTAAGGGGGCGCCATTGTTACGAATCATTTGAAGGAAGGGATACCCTATGTGATGATTGCCCGTCGAAGGTGGTCTTTGAATCGGCTCACTCAGGTAATGCCGATTCAGTAAGTAAAGCATCAAAGGTTTTTAACCACAGGGTGATCAGTGTGACTGCTGCTCCGGTAAAGGACGCTCATGGCCAGGTTAAACAAGTGATCATGATTGCTCATGATTTTACCGATAACCACCAATCCGATCTGCTACTTCAGCAGGCACGGCAGAACTTCGAAACTTTTTTTGATACGATTGATGAACTGCTTTTTGTTCTGGATCAGGAGGGAAAAATCATACATGCAAATAAAACCGTAATTGACCGATTGGGCTACAGTATGGAAGAACTTACCGGTGAATCCATTCTTATTGTTCATCCACCTGATCGGCGCCACGAAGCAGAACGGATATTGGATGAAATGTTAAATGGTGTAACGGAGTTCTGCCCGGTTCCCCTGGTAACAAAATCCGGCGTATCAATTCCTGTCGAAACAAGAGTGACACAGGGGTATTGGAACGGTAAGCCGGCGATTTTCGGAGTTACCAAGGATATTACGCAGTTAAGGTTGTCGGAAGAAAAATTTTCAAAATTGTTTTACATAAATCCTTCCGCTTGTGGGGTTAGTGATTTAAAAAATTCACAGTATATTGAAGTTAATGAGGCATTTTACAATCTTTTTGGGTTTACCAAAGAGGAGGTTATAGGTAAAACGGCAACGGAATTAGGACTCTTAACACAGGAATCTGTCAGTGCCATTTTAAAGAAAACCGGCAGGGGTGGGGTGGTTACCAATGTTGAGGCTGATTTGAAAGCGAAGAATGGTGAAATAAAGCATGTTCTTTTATCTGCTGACAATATTTGCGTTCAAGATAAATTTTACCGGTTTACCGCTGTACATGATATTACTGAGCGCAAGCTGGCTGAGTCTGAAATACGGCTAAGAAATGAATTGCTGGTGTTGGCAAATGCTGAAAAGGACAAGTTGTTTTCCATAATTGCACATGACCTGCGCCTGCCGTTCAATGCCTTCCTGGGTTTTACCCAGATGATGGCTGAAGAGTTGGATACTTTAACCATGAAGGAAATTCAAAAGATTGCCGTGAGTATGCGAAGTTCCGCTAAAAACTTATTCCGGCTCCTGGAAAACCTATTGGAATGGTCGAGGATGCAGCAAGGTTTAATTCCTTTTGAACCTGAGTCATTACAGCTGGTTTCGGTTATAGAGGAAAGTATAGAGTCTTTGCATGAACCCGCACGGACTAAAAGCATTAACATATCAAATCTGATATCAGATGATTTAAAAGTTTTGGCTGATAATTTTCAACTTCAAACGATCATCCGAAACCTGGTTTCCAATTCGATAAAATTCACACCTTCAGGTGGGAAAATCACAATTTCAGCTAAGGCAGCAGCGGGGAATGGGGTTGAGATGCCCATAAAAGATACTGGTATTGGAATAAGTCCTGAGCTGATCGGAAATATTTTCCGGCTTGATGGTCATGGCAATAGAAAGGGCACCGAAGGGGAACCCAGTACCGGATTGGGCCTTATTATATGCAAAGGTTATATTGAAAAACACGGAGGTAAGCTTTGGGTGGAAAGTGAAGAAGGAAAAGGTTCTACTTTTTATTTTACGATTACCAGCAATTCCATGAATAGTGAGAATTAAAGATAAAAAAATCCTTCATAAAAACAGGCTATCTTTGAGCCGAAATATTTGATACTAAAATCATGACAACTAATGGATTAGGGGATTTAACGATAGGTGAAATCGTAGCCAACAACTTTAGGGCAGCATCGGTGTTTAAGGATGCCGGAATTGATTTTTGCTGTGGAGGAAAGAAAAGTCTCCATGAAACCTGCAAGGACAAGGGCCTGAATAAAGCGGTTTTGGAGAAAATTCTTATGAGCCTTGAAAATGAAGACACCAATCCTACTATGAATTTTAAGGATTGGGATCTAGGTTTTCTTTGTGATTACATTATGAATACCCACCATAAATTTGTGATAAAAAATTTGCCGCCGCTAGTTTTTTATACTCAAAAAATTGCAACTGTACATGGTGATCATCATGCTGAACTCATTGAGATTGCCGACCTTTTTGGAAAAATCAGCGACGAATTGAATCAGCACCTTACCAAGGAGGAGGAAGTGTTGTTTCCTGCCATCAAAATGGCTTTGTCTGATTTTTCAGCTGATAACAAGGAAACAATACGGTCGGAAATCTCCAGGATGACGGTTGAGCATGAATTTGCCGGCGGTGCGATGGATCGGATCAGAAGGATCAGTAATGATTATCAGGTGCCTGAAGATGGATGCAATACTTACCAGGTAACTTACAAATTGATGGAACAGTTTGAAGATGATTTACATGTGCACGTTCATCTCGAAAATAACATTCTTTATCCTAAAGCTCTTAAACTAAGCGAGACCTGACAGTTATATCCATGAAAGCAATTCTTGCCACTTCAATTCTGATGTTAGCTATGATTTTTCCGTTTGCTTCGGCACAGGTGGCAATCATACCAAAACCGGTAAAAATGGTTGAAATGCCGGGTCGGTTCATCGTGGATAACAAAACGGTAATTTACCTGGACAACGCCGATTCCAGTGTAAAACTGGTATTGGACGATTTCAGCGCATTGATTAAAACTCCGTTGGGTTTTGAAACCAAATATGCGCGGAAATTGCCGTCTTCAAACTTTATCCGGATTATTCCAGATCTTACTATATTAAATGACGAGGCTTATATTTTAAAGGTTTCAACGGAAAAAGTAGAGATCTCAGCGAGTTCAGCAGCCGGAGTGTTTTATGCAATGCAAACTCTAAAGCAAATCATGCCGTCTGATATCGAAGGTAAAACACTATCAACCAGAAATTGGGAAATACCTTGTGTGGAGATCGAAGATTCTCCCCGATTTGAATATCGTGGATTTATGCTTGATGTAGCACGGCATTTTCAACCGGTTGACGTGATAAAGAGATTTATAGACCTTCTGGCTTTCTATAAAATTAATCATCTTCATTTGCACTTAACCGATGATCAGGGATGGCGTATCGAGATAAAGAAATATCCGGAATTGCAGAAAATCAGTGCCTGGCGAAAGGAATCGATGGTTGGTCATTCAGAAGATAAACCGCGGATATATGATGGAATCAGGCATGGAGGATATTATACTCAGGACCAATTAAAGGAAATTGTCCGGTATGCCGGCGAGCGATTCATTACTATTGTCCCGGAAATTGAAATGCCAGGTCACTCAACCGCAGCGCTGGCGGCTTATCCAGACCTAACCTGCTTTCCAAAGAAATTTGAGGTTACTCCTGATTACGGAGTTTTTGAGGATGTTTATTGTACAAAAGAATCGACCTTCAAATTTCTTGAGGACGTTCTTTCAGAAGTAGTTGAGATATTTCCCGGGAAACTGATTCATATCGGGGGAGATGAATGTCCGAAAACACGTTGGAAGGTTTGTCCGCAATGCCAGCAGCGCATCCAGACGGAAAATCTGAAGGATGAAAATGAACTTCAGAGTTATTTTATTAAAAGAATCCAGAAGTTTTTGAATAGCAAAGGTCGCAACATTATCGGCTGGGATGAGATCATGGAAGGAGGTCTTGCACCGGGAGCATCAGTCATGTATTGGAGAACCTGGTTGGGCGATGACCACATTACCGATATTGTAAGGGCGGGTTGTAAGATTGTTATGACTCCGCTTGATCCTTTGTATTTTAACCTGTATGAAAATAAAGAACGGCTGATCAGTCCATTGGCGTATCCCGGACTCATCCCGCTGGAGAAGGTGTATGAGTATAATCCAATACCTGCAAAATTATCAGTGAACGATGCAGAAAACATTATTGGTATCCAGGCAAACCTATGGAGTGAATATGTTAATTCAATGGAGTCAGCTGAATATATGTCTTTCCCGCGGGCGTGTGCTTTGTCGGAAGTTGCCTGGTCGCCTGCGGTTAGCAGGGATTACGGAGATTTTATCAGGCGTTTGAAAACGAACAGTAAACATTTGGAAGTAATGAAGGTTAATTTTTCAAAATATTTTCTCGAATAATTACTCCTATGGTTTTTAAAAAGATTGCGATCACCGGATTTGTCTTTTTTTTCAGCCTTCATGCCTATAGTTTAGAGATTTACAGTATTGGATTGAAGGGGTTCTACGAATCTCCGACCATTAGCTTTGCCAAGCAGGAGCTGGCAACTTTCTTTTCTCAGGTACTCGTTGAATCAGGGTCAAACAACCGTCAGTATGGGTTTATCATCAAGCGTGATGTTCATCTTGCCGATGGATCGTTTGGGTATGAAGCCAATAGGAAAGGTAATCGGGTAACTATAAAATTGCTTGCATCTGATGATGCCGGTATTTCGCATGCTGTTTATACATTTCTTGAAGACATTGGATACCGTTTTGAGATTTCCGGAGTGATAAAGCCCGCTGTATTTACTTTAGATGCTATAGAAGGGAAGGGTCGGAAAATCACCCCATTCACCCGATGGCGGGGGATCAGGCAACATGTTAACTTCCCAATGGACATTTCTTCCTATCCGATAGAGGAGGCAAAAGAGTATGTCCGAAATTTGCTGCGCATGAGATTTAATACTTTAGCCATTCATAGTTACCCTAACTTATGGCATGAAGTAAAGAGAAAGGACTCAATTGATTATGGGGGTAATTTTTTTTACGGGAAGCAACATAACATACCTGATCAGGAGATATTCCGGAAAAATATCAGGTTCAATCAAAAAATATTTTGCATTCCGGAAATTGAAGCCTCCTATTCAAATGTCGCCTTACGGAGTAAAATGGCTGTTACCTGGATGCAGGAATTGCTTCACTTCGCCAAATCGATTGGATTAAAAGTTCAACTCTCTATTGAGCCACGCTCTGCCGGTGACTTGCCCTACATTTTGGAAACTTGCAAAGCCGTGCTGGAGCTGTATCCCATGATTGATGTACTTGAATTGATAACCGAGGAAACCGGTGGCTGGGGAGCGCGATGCACCGAATCCCAAACGAGGGCTGTTCTTTTGGAGCAATTCGGCAAAGATGCACTTAACGATACCATTATTACTTCGGCAATAAGAAAGGAACAAACCGACCTTGACAACCTTTTCTTTCAAATGGGCAGAAACATTAAGGCTATCAAATTGATGCAGAAACAATCGTGGTTTAAGAAGCAAGAGAAGGTTTTTAAGATAGGCATATATTGTTCTATACCGGAATATGCACGATCAGCCTATAGATTAGCACGGGTTTATTTGCCTGATAATGAGGTTTCGGTAATGCCTGGACATGGCAGCAAACGGGTATCTGTGAATTTTCCTGAAGTTGCCGGGCGGAGGGATGATATCCTTAAAACTACCATTTATTCATGGATCGAATTTGATGGGCTCATGTTTACCCAGCAAAATGCCACTGAGGGGATCCATGATCTAATGGTTTATCTGAAAGAAAAGATTGGAGACCATCAGGCAAACACGGTTCTTTTTAATCATTGGCGCACGGCAGAGAATCGTACGCAGGCACGGTATGCCTCTGTATCTTCTTTATTTGGACCGGTGGAACCGAGTGAGTTTTACTTCGATTATGCTGAAAATCTTGGAATTCCTGACACGGCAAGCTATGAAAGAGTTATGCTATTGTTAAGCCAGATAGACTGGATTTCAACGAATGATTTACCAAATGTGGGTTTTTGCTGGGTTGGAGCCTGGAGAAACGGAGGATCGTATACCTGGATGAATCGTAATAACCTGCTGAAAGTTAAGAATATGTATAGTGAAGCCGGCGAAATACTGGGCTCGTTATTGAAAAAAACCAATACTCCTGCCGGGAAGCAATATCTTTCATTTTTGGAGAACAGAGTTTTGGCCAGTGTAATTTATCTGGATGCATTTGGAAAGGCAGCTGAAATCCAGACTATCAAAAAGGATTCAACCGGGAACCTGCTGGAACCGGAGCAAAAGCGAGCAGTTTTAATTTGCAATCAAGCTCTGCAACTTTTTGATTCATACCTTTTAAAACATACAGAAATGATGCCGGACAGGGGGTGTGAGGGGACCTTGATCAATTTTTGGGATGCACCGGTTTATGGATTAAAGGTATTAAGGTATAATTATGGAAAGGTACCCATTGATGGAGGGCCGGTAATTGAAAATTCCAAAGATTCACCGCCGCTTCCCATAAAGTAATTCGATAAACTAATTTTCATAATGAAATGGTTCGCTAGCAACGTATTGGTGTTTTTGATGCTTTATTGTGGAACCGGAGCTTTGGCTCAGGATGTTTTTGTAACTCCTGATGGTAATGATTCAAATCCCGGAACAAAGGAAAAACCCGTTGCTTCATTGGAAGCAGCCCGCGACTTGGTCCGTCAGTTTAAAGCAGTTAATACCTGGCCCAAAAATGGTGTTACGATATGGGTTGGTCAGGGGCAATATGATCAACCATGTTCTTTGGTGCTCAATGAGAACGACTCGGGAGAGCCGGGTGCGCCGGTTATCTGGAGGGCAATGAAGGGTGCTGAGGTTTGCATCACTGGTGGACGGAGCATCGCTTCTGATCGGTTTGAGAGGGTAACCAGCAGGTTGGTCCTGAAGCGGCTTACCAAGGCTGCGGCATCAAATGTGATGCAGGTTAATCTGAAAGAATCCGGCATTTATGATTACGGAAAAAGGCAGCAATACGGGCACGCAATCCCTGTGTGTACGGCTCCGATCGAGCTTTTCTTTAACCATGAATCCATGCCGTTGGCACGATATCCCAATACCGGAAATATTAAAATTGGTAAAGTTATAGATGCCGGATCGGTGCCCAGGAACAGGGATTATACCGGGCGTGGTGCCATTTTTGAATACAGCGATTTACGGCATTCGGTTTGGTCCGGACAAAAAGATATCTGGCTCCAGGGGACCTTTAATTATGGATTTGCCGACGATAATATTTTGGTTGAATCCATTGATCCTTCTAAAAAACAAATTAAACTGGCGATGCCTTCATTATATGGAGTGGCTTGCGGCCAGGAATACCAGCAGTATATTGCTCAAAATATCCTTGATGAGCTCGATATGCCAGGCGAATACTACGTGGATACTAATTCCGGGTTCCTTTATTTTTGGCCACCAGGAGATTTGGCAGGGAGTTCTGTAATGGTTTCTATTCTTGAAGAGCCAATCATCAGCCTTGAGGGAGTCAGTCATCAGATAATCAGAGATTTCATTATTGAAGCCGGAAGAGGTGTCGGAATTTACCTGGAAAGGGGATCAAACAATCTCATTGCCGGATGCACAGTTAGAAATGTGGGAACCAGCGGAATCTTTATGGGGCAGGGGGCCAGACAAACAGTGCCTTACCTGACTCACGATGATTATGCGGGTGTTCCGGTATCGCGAAGCGTTGGAAGTTTGCAGGCTCATCTGTATAAATATACTGCCTGGAACCGCCAGGCAGGCTCCAATAACGGTATTCTCAGCTGCGATATTTATAATACCGGCAGTGGTGGTGTCTATTTAAGCGGTGGCGATAAAAGGCAATTAATCCCGGGAAATAATTATGTTGAAAACTGTAAAATTCACGATTACAACCGACGGAATAAATTCATTTGGGCAGGTATAAATGTTGATGGTTGCGGAAATCGTATTTCAAATTGCGAAATTTATAACTCCGATTGGCAAGGAATATATGTGCGCGGCAATGATCATCTGTTTGAATATAACCAGATTCATCATGTTACTTTAAATTCCAACGATACCTCTCCCTGGTATATCGGACGCGATCCCAGCGACAGGGGCAATGTGGTCAGATATAATTATATTCATCATTGCGGCAATGTGAACCGGATGAATATGGGAATTTACTGCGACGATTCAAGTACCGACGTATTGGTTTACGGGAATGTCTTTTATCAGATGGCTACTTCAACCGGAGTGCTTTTCAGTAACAGCGGCTGGGATCTTAGAATGATAAATAACATGGTGATTGAGCCGTTGTCGAATACTTTTGTTTTATCGGCACATTATTATACATGGGCTGCCAATGAGTGTGTTCCTATGTTTGGCGAGAATGGATTAATCCGGAACCGGCTGGTTAAAAGCGTTAATATATATGAACCTCCTTACAGTGAACGATATCCTCAATTGCTAAGTTACCTGAATCCGATTATTGAAGGGAAAGAATGGGAAGGCATGAGGGCAAGGAGGAATATTATGAAAAATAATCTGATTGTTGGCGGCCCTGAAAAACCGGTTCGTTTGATGGGGGGTGAATTTGCCCAATGCGATGAATTAAATAATTACCGGACCATCACTGATCCCGGGTTTGTTGATTACAAAAACGGGAACTTTAACTTGAAACCCGATGCTGAAGTGTTCAAGAAAATCCCTGGTTTTAAGCCGCTTCCATTTGATAAAATGGGACTTTTTCCCGATGAGTACAGAACCAAAATAAATTAGAAATATGAATCCCAAGGAGAGATTATTTGCATTAAAGGAGGGTAAACAATCCGAAGGTGTGTTGTTTTATCCCATCTTCATGCATTTTGCAGCACGGTTATCCAACCAAAAATATGCTGAATTTTCCAGTGATTATCGAGCTATGGTTCAGGCTAATATTAACTGTGTGGAGCAATTTGGGATTGACTATGTAACCGTTATGAGTGATCCCTATCGCGAAACCAGCGCGCTTGGCGGGATTGTTACCTATCCCGAAGATGCTGTTCCGAGGTGCAATGCTCAGCTAATTAGCAGTTTGGATGATATATCTAAAATGCCGGACCCGGATGTTTTTCATTCAATAAGGACGCTCAATTGCATTAATGGCATCAAGGAATACAAACGTTTGTTAAATAATGAAATCCCCATTGTGGGTTGGGTGGAGGGGCCGTTAGCCGAGGCTTGTGATATTATTGGAATGGAGCAGATGATGCTAAGCACCTATATGGATCCGGAGTTTGCGGAAGCGTTAATGAGAAAATGCCTCGATTTTGGAAAGAAATTCGCCAGGGCACAAATTGAAGCCGGAGCTGATGTTATTGGTATTGGCGAAGCAGTTTGTTCGCAGATATCAACTCAACAGTATGCTGAAATGGTTTTCTCGCTGGATAAGGAATTGATCGATTACATTCATGAGCAGGGAGCTTTGGTAAAATTGCACATCTGTGGAAATATTTCACATTTGCTGCCGGTGATCAGAGAGGCACAGCCCGATATTGTTGATATTGACTGGATGGTTGATCCGCAAGAGGCTTTTGAGATTTTGGGTGATAAGATTATCCGCTGTGGGAATTTGGATCCGGTAAAAATGTATCGGGAAATGAGCTCTGATGAGGTTTATGCCTTTTCCAAAGAATTGGTTGATAAAGAAAAGGGTCGCCGCTTCATTTTATCTGCCGGATGTGAGATACCCGTAGGCACACCACATGAGAATGTTAACGCAATGAAGAGAGCTACATCGGATAGTTGATCAAGTTGATTACACCTAAGTATAGAATCCATGAATAAGAAAGTCGTCAGATTATTAGTTTTGGTAGCAATGATTATCCCGGTATTCATTGTTTTGTCTTTTTCGATCCCGCTCAAAAGTGGAGAAAGAGATAATCCTTTGGTAAAAGAATCCTTCATGGGGAAACGATATTTTACTTTCAATACCGTGGTTCGTGTCAATCAGATTGAAGTTACACGTAGCCGGGATGCGGGTGAAGATGAAGCATCCATTCATACGCTGGCCTATGCAAAGTCTTTTCGTGAGGCTATTGCGGCAGGATGGCCCGAGGCAAGGATTACCTGGGCCTTTAGTTGGCAAGCGCTGTTTACCGAATTACCAGCGTATAAGGAGATCAGGGAATATGTGAAGCAGTGTTATCAGAAGTACGGCGACGATGTAACTTTTATCCCGGGAGGTTATTTTGCAAACGCCTATAATGAAAGAGATCAGGTAAATAGAGATCTTCATGATGCCCTGGCCAGGGTGTCTGAATTTATGGGAAATGGTTTTAAGCCTAAAAGCGTTGTTGCCGGATTTTTGGCGGCGGAAAATCAGCAATATCTGGCTGAGAAAGAGAATATCCATGTTTGCCAGGGTAATATTTGGAGTCAGTATGCAATTGATAATCAAGATGGTGATGGATCGATTTGTTATCCTTATTATCCCTCGAAAGAGCATTTTTGCAAACCTGCTCAATCGAAGGCCGATTTTATCGACTGCGTTAATTTAGATGGGTGGACTTGTGATTTTTTAGCCGCCCGTCGCGAAGGGTTTAAAGATGGGTTTAACAGCAGGATGGGAGTGGGACCGATTGAAACGATCGGGAATCACGGGCCGCAAAAGGGACTTGAGCAGATGATTGCCACAACGGCGGCGCATTTTGATCAGGGTTTCTCGCTCAATGGATTTGCCTGGGTAACTGATTGCTGGGAAATTTCGCTGATTAAGCCGATCGGCCATCTGGAGACCTTAACGACCTGGCTGACGGAAATCAGGAAGAGATGGCCTGATGCAAAATGTATTACGCAGGGCGAGTTTGGGTTGCTCTGGAGAAATGAATTTAAAAACAACGATAATATTAATTATCGTTTTGTTCAGAAGGGCACAGGTATCGGTGGATCCGATAAGGATAAAGAAATTTCCTGGTTTATGAACAAAAATTTCAGGCTGGCCTTTTTAAAGGATTTGAATGATCAATCGGAAAAGGTGATTGACTTTACCCGTTACGATATCCCGGCCAAAGAACCGCAGAATATATCCCGCAACTGGAGCTTGATGGGGGTGATCAACCAAAAGCAGACACGGCCGCAGGATGTTCCGGTGCTTTTTAAAAGCATGACTGATGAGCAGCAGACATTTATTCTAAAAAGCTATCCCGCTATTGGCAATCGATAAGGTTTAAAATCAGCTAATTGACACGGTATCCGGAGAACGAAGTTTCAAAAGTTTGGTGGTAAACGGTTCCTGGCCCCTCACCGGTTTGCGAAACCGTTACTTTTACCTTATTTCCGGATCACCATTTTTCGGGTTGAGGAGCGGCCGTCTTTAAATAGTATTCTGAGTAAATACATCCCGGAAAAGGTTTGAGGTATATTAATTCTTATTTTAGTGCTTTGGTTAAAAGGGGGATAGCTTAGAGCAACTTTACCATCTGAGGAATACATCACCAGGTTTTCCATATCAACCGCACCAATAAATTCAACATAAAAAACATTGCTTGCCGGATTGGGCCAGATACGTGCAACCGGATCTGAAAGGGTATCAACAATAGCCGGATCGGCCCACTCATTTTTCAGTTTTTCAATTTGCTTAAGCGGAATTTCTTTGTCCCAAAGTTTCACTTCGTCAACACTTCCACGCAGCGCGTACTGAGTTTCCAGGTTATCCATTCTTCCAATAGTAACCGGTTTATCTGAGGGCAAGATGCTACCTTTTAAGGGTTTGAAACTATCGAGATTTCCATCTACAAATAGTTCCATTGAATATCCGGTGTAAAGGACCGAAACGTGGTAATATCGATTCAGCTCCATCATTGACGACCCATCGAGATCAGCAACTCCGGTTGTTGTTTTTACCGTCCAGCGCAGATAACCTTGAGGAGTTATCGAAAGTTTATATCGTTGTTGCCAGGAACCATGGGAAACGATAAACCGCTCGGAACCAAGTTGTTCGAATTTTATCCAGCAGCTAATGCTAACGGCATCGGTAAAATTTAGCTCATCGTTATTATCCGTATAAATAATATCATTTCCGGCAGTAAAACGGTATGCCAGAGCTGGTTTCCCCCGTGCATCATCGGTTTTGAGAGCGCTGGTCACTGTTGCATGGAAACGATCAGAAGCTGCATTTCTAGTGTCGGAATCGAATGGATACCAGATCATTGGATACTGATACGGAAGGCTGGTATCCTTTACCAGAACTTCTTTAAAAACGATGGTCGACAGGTTATCCTGGTTAGTTACTTTTACTTTAACGGAGCTGACCTCCGGTGATACCGGAGCCTGCCAGATGACCGAATTACCGTTTATCTGACGAAAAGATCCGGCTGATGCGGTCCATTCATATTGTAGAGTTTCATTTTGAGCCGGCACTGTCACTGCCGTAAAAGTGCTCAATCCGCCTGTAACGGTGAATTTTGATTCAGATTGAATATTGGTAACTACTGGCGGAACCGGAATGCGGTCAACTATCTGAAGGTGGATTGTATCTTCTGCGATCTGATTTCCGGCCACGATCCGGCATTTGAGCACCGTTTGAGATGGGTTGCCCGGTGCTGTGATTTGCACTTGAGGGGAGGTTATTCCAGGAATCAGGATGTCATCTAAACGCCATTCATACTTTACCGGGTTATCGGCTCCAACATTTCCCGGCTCACAAAAAGCAGTGAAAGTGGAGTTTTTGAGTATTGGATTGCGGTCAGTAGAGAGCGCTTTTATCCGGAGCTTTGTTGAAAAGGTATATCCGTAATGATAATCGAGAACCGAATTACCTGCATAAAGCCGGCCATCACGTTCCTCCAAAGTTATTCCTGCCGGATAAAGTTTGATCAGCCTGACTTCCTTTGGTGGGATTGTTAAACTGATTGCTGAAACATTAGTTAATATCGTTTTTTCCGTGATAGCCTCGTAAACCGACGAAACAGCCGGGAGGTCAACCGTAACGGTTTGTTCCACTGCCGATGGGTTATATAATAAATAGGTATTAAGGGAATTATCGCCGTAAAAATCAGTACTATTCAGGTTGATCTGAAGAATTTCCGGAACATTGGTTTTTTGCACGGCCCCGGCAAGATATCCCACGCTGGAGCCGCTATAGAGCGAGAGGTTGGTGGCTGCCCATCCGCCACGCATAGCATCGCCGGTGGCAAAGGGTGATTTCCCGAGCCATACTTGTTTCATCGATTCATAAGGGACGCAATAAGCTGAATCGTAAGTGGATGACCATATCCCGGAATCCTGATTGTTCTGTGGGAGCGCATTGGAGTAGAAAAGCCCGCTGGCATTGGTTACATTCAAAATCCATTTGGCGATGGCGCGGGCATATCGTTTATCGTATTTGGGGAGCGGAGCCAGGGCCGCGACCTGCTGAAAGCCGTTCATCACAAATGCATAATCGTTACCGCCATCGTTTGCTTCGCCAATCAGACCCGAAACATCATAACCACCCCAGTTTCCGACAATCGATCCCCATCCCCTTAAATCCCCGCGATCAAAACACCAGTCGAGCATTTTCTGCAAAGGATAATTGGTACCCTCCACGGCATTCATCCGGGCAGCAGTAAGCGTTCCATACGACAGCTGTAGCTCATACGATGGATTTTTTGATAGGCTTGTGAGAAAATCCATTGCCAGTTGAGCCCCTTTAAAGAATTTAGTATTGCCGGTTTCCAGATAAGCATTATAAAGCAGCCAGGCGATACTTCCGGCCGATTCGGGCTCCGGAACTCCCGCAGTTAACGGCATTCCTGTAATCAGGTTAAAGGCGCGCCAATTCATATCTGGCAGTTTCCAGGGAGCCGTACCCCCACCCAGTTGGTTGACACAGGTGAGCCAGCGTTCGGCTACGTTGATAAACTGCCTATCAAATTCCGGAGCTCCATCGTGATAAAGGAACCGAAGCTGATAAAAATAAACATTGGGCATCACATCGTACCACCAGTCGTTACCCGAGGTTGTGGAATATCCGTTGAGGTATACATTCTGACCGTTTTTCAGATTATAAAAATCCCTGGTCATGCTTACCCAGTTCCTGCCATCCTGGTTGCTTTTATCAATGCCAGCCAGAGATGCTCCAATTATTGCCGGAATAATATTAATAGCCTCAGCCTGATTGAGGTGGTCATCGGCCCCAATATAGGAATCCAGGAAAATGGCAGTGTTTTCCGGATAATTGAACTGCCCTTTTGAACCCAGCCGTATGAGCGGTAAATACTGGCCGGTTTTTTTTGAGTTAAAAACCAAGTGATCAAAATCCCGCGCCACCTGCTTCCAATCCCGGATATTCAGCGGCAGAGGGGAGTCAGGCATTTTATTGATCCGCGCAATGCTCAATTGCCCTTGCTGAGCAAAGAGAGAAAAGGGGAAAAGGCAGAGCAGTGCGTTAATTATCAGGCGTTTCATTTGGATCGGGTTTGAGGTAATTGCTAAACGCTATTCACCATATTTCAGCAAAAAATCGGGATTTACGCTTTTAAACGAAACTCTGTTTTTTACTAATTGGCCATGCAATTCATGATCTTCCATTTCAATTAAAGGCCGAATAACTATTCCTTCTCTCAAAGTGGCATGCAAAAAGCTTTGACCTTTTGAAAGTTCAACAAGTTCGGGAATTGAATTAGAAAGTTCATAATCATCTTTCAATATTGGCACGGTTTTTTCACCCAATTTCTGACACACTTCAATAAGTTCATTCATATTGCCGTAGGCATTTTTTTTGATGAAAAACACATTGAAAAAGTAAATATCAAGTCCTCTTACATGATATTTATTGCCTTGTATGCCCTGGCCAATTAATTCGCCTTGCACAGCAATATTTTCATTACCAAAAGCTTTTTTTAACTTGTTTTCCAAGTCATGTTCTAAAGCGGTTTTCCAAAATTTATCAGTATTATCACGTCTTAAATCAATGTTTCGACTGCAAACCCCAAACTTTCCGTTTATTTGATAAATAGTTATCGAACTTCCGTCAAGTTTTTCAGTAAGATAGCATTTCACCCCTTTGTATTTATCGATCAAGGTTTGCAAAACCTGAACCCTTGTTTCATCGGTTTTTGGAATTAAGGATGGAAAACTTTTTTGACCGGATCTTTGTCTGTAATATTCACGTACAAATCTGAATTTGTGTATAAATTTTTGAACCCATTGTGGTATCCATTTTGGGTACATAATTTTATTGGTTTGTTTCGAACTTCTTTGTTCATCCTGGTTAGGTTCCCATTTTTCAATGCCTAAAATTTCAGTCACATCTAAGTTTTCAGCAATCTCTGTTTCTTCAGGCAAAATAGAAAGCGGGAAACAAATCCCCTGGCTGATTTGTCCACGAAGTTTAATTGTTTTAATCCTAAACTTACGTTCCCTCAGAAATTCAAATTCGGCCTTTTCAGGTAATATTGAATCAATTTCACAATAAACACACAAGTCATTTATTTTATATTCATCCTTTTTAACTACCAATTGCCAGCCTAAAACGGTGGCCTTTTCAATTGCATCTGCATTTTGTATCGGTTCTAAGTTTCCGATTCTTTGGATGGAAGCTAAATTTCTCATAATATAGTTTTAAAACTTAGGAACCCGCGCATATACCAACAGTTAATCGTCACATCAGGAAGCCTTTACAAAAATAGAAGAAAGGCTCAATACTCCCACTGTTTCCAGGCGGGAGTGATTGAGCCTTAACATTCATCATTATTCTAACCGTTCAAAACTATTTTTCGTCGAAGTACAGTTTTGAAACCTGTCCGTCGGTTAAGGCAATGTTGTAGATTTTCAGTTCATCGATAGCACCTTTGAAGTATCCAAGGTTATCAGCGTTTGTCCATGACATAAAATTGGCAGCCAATTCAGCATCGGTAGCTACACCACCAATAATAAATGGTTGAGGATCAGGACTTGCAAGAGTTTGGGTAAGTGGACCCATACGATCTTCGGCCCATTTTTTGGTTAGAGTTCCGTTAACAAAGAACTTCAGTTCCTTGGTTGTACCGTCGATAGTTACAACCAGGTGATTCCATTGACCTGCTTTTATGGAATTATCTGTCTCATTATCGGCATCAACAATTCCACCATCTACCTTTTTGTAAGTAAAGAAGGGTTTTCCACCACCCTGTGTTTGAAGTTTATAACCATTCCAGTAGTTCTGTGAAACGATATAGTTGTTTTCATACAACTCATCGGGCTTAATCCAAACTGCGATTGTTAGTTTAGCCGGTAAGAAAGCCGTAGTATAAGGAACCTCGAGGTGAGCGCCTTTATTCAGGTATACCGCTTTTCCACCTTTTACGCCTGCAACCCAGGTAGGAGACAAGGCTGCTGCGCCCAAAATCACGGAATTACCTTTAAAAAAGGTTGCAACGTGTTTTACGGTTGAGTAGGCAGTGGCAGTAGTGCCGGTACCTTCATCAAAATGCCAGCCGGCATTCAGGTATAATGATTCATTGATGAATCCGTAGGCTTGTGAATCAAAAGTTTTCATAGCCTCGGTGAGCTGGGTGACCAGGTTAGTAATGGTAGCATCCGGAATAATAGTGGCATTCGATAGTTTTATTGCGGCCAAATCAGATTTGAACTTATCAATCGATGCCTGAGGATAATTGGCTGCAGTTGCTGCGGCAGCAATAGCATCAGCTTTAACGATCAAAGCGTTGAGTGCGGCATGATCGCCGTCAACAACAACGGGATCTTTTTTACACGAGGTAAGGATCATTGCTGAACTTGCAACCAGCACAAGTAGCAGCGTGCGAATTTTAACAAAATTTCTCATTTTCATAATTTTTAATAATAGAATTGGTAATAAGTAATTATTTAAATTTTAATGCTTTATGGCATCGTTTGCATCTATTTCCGCCTGTGGAATCGGTAGGTATTGTTTGGTTTCGTAGTTAAATTCAGCCCCGAGCGCGGCTTCGGCAACCGATTTTCCCCACCGCATCAGGTCGAAATACCGATGAAATTCCTGAGCCAGTTCCACCCGGCGTTCTTTTTGAATGGCTGTTCTGAGCAAGCCCTGATCCCTGGTGTTGACCGGCGGGAGCAAATCGGCCGGAAGGTTACCCTTAAAGCTGGCCCTTGCGCGCTGTCTTACTTTGTTGAGGTTTGCCAGAGCCGAATCGGGTTGGTTGGTTTCATTAAATGCTTCTGCTTTCATGAGGAGCAGGTCAGCATAGCGGAAGTAAATGTAATTTAGGTCACCATCACCCTTAAGGGAGGAAGGTATTTCCGAAAGTGGCTGCTGGTGCTTTTTGGTGAGGAACCCGGTGGGGGACCATGAACCGCTGAATATCTCCCCGTTCAGCCAGGGCTTGCCATCGCGGCCAACTGAAACGTCGAGGCGCGGATCGGCCTCTCCGCTGGAACTTCTTTCAAAAGCATCCACTAAGCTTTGTGTGGGTGCGTTGAAATAATACCCGCCTTCTGTGGGAGGAGCAAACCATTGGTTTAATCCACTTCCGGTGAATGGATTTTGTCCGGTGAGATGCTGTATCTCAAAGATAGATTCACCGTTGTTTTCATTGACCAGCCTGAACAGATTGGCATAGTCGGGCAAAAGCCGGTATAATCCCAGTGCCTCAACCTGTTTAAAGCTTGCGATTGCAGCCTGCCATTTTTGCTGGAAAAGATTTGCTTTTCCAAGCATCGCAAGCGCAGCGCCGCGGGTAACACGGCCAATATCCGGCGATGTGTAACTTAATGGTAATGCATCAGCCGCTTCCGCCAAGTCTTTCTCAATTTGTATATAAATGCCGGATACCTCACTCAGTGGCACGTGAATGGTTTCATGTGTAAGCTGTGGAAGCAGTTTCAATGGAACCTTACCGAAAATATTAACCAGGTTGAAATAGCTGTAAGCCCGGATAAATTTGGCTTCTCCAATGATCCGGTTCTTCAAAATCGTATCCATTTTAACTGCCGGAACATTGGCTATAACATTATTACAGCGCGCAATGGCTTCATATGCAAAGCTCCAGTAATTACTGATGATACCGTTGTTTGCATCGGCATTATACTCATCGATATAGGTAATTTCTGATTGATCACCCGGATTTCCGCCCTTTACGGCATCGTCGGAAGCAATGTCTCCAAATACCCAGATTGTATTATTAGGTGTGCTGAAAGTTATGGCACTGTAGGCTCCATTGATAGCCTGAATTGCCTGTTTTTCATTTTGATAAAAAGTGGCTGAAGAGAAACTGCCTTTTAGCTCTTCAGTCAGAAAATCGGTACAGGCGTTCATCGTGAATAAGGTTACACCCAAAAGGATGATAACTTTGATGCTGGAATTAATATTTTTCATGGCCTGATCGGTTAAAAAGTGATGTCGATTCCGAACATAATTGTCATGGCTGAGGGATAGGTTCCCCAGTCGATACCCGATGCCCGATCGCCCTCGCCCCTTGAGTTATCACTGACGGTCATTTCAGGATCGAGTCCCGGGTATTTGGTCAGGGTAAAAAGATTGGTACCCGAGGCATATACTCTGATTTGTTTTAGTCCGGTAATTTTGAGTGTTTCGGAAGGGATGGTGTATCCAATTTGTATGTTTTTCAGCCGGAGGTAAGATCCATCTTCCAGGAAGCGCGATGAAGGTCTGGCATTGTTTGATTTACCGGTCCATGAAGCCCTCGGCTGAGTATTGGAGGTGCCTTCTCCGGTCCATCTTTCATCAAAATAGCGCTGGGTAACGGTAAATCCCCGGTAAAATCCTTCAATATCCTGATTTACCTGAACATATATTTTGTTTCCATAAGCGCCCTGGAAAAATACAGCCACATCAAAGTTTTTATAATTGCCCGTCAGGTTTATTCCACCCATGATTTTTGGAATGGCACTGCCCAGGAACACGCGGTCGTTGTTGTCGATGCGTCCGTCGCCGTTCTGATCCTTGAATTTTACGTCACCAGGTTGGATATTACTACCTTGGTAAGCAGAGAGTAAGATGTCTGTTGAGCTTTGAAAGATTCCATCCATTTCCAGCAGGTAGAAAGAGCCGATGGGGTGGCCAACTTCTGTACGGGTGGCATAAATCCCTGAATCAACTCTTCC
>CAIXKO010000091.1 GCA_903919925.1 uncultured Bacteroidota bacterium
GATAAATTTGTTTTTCAGCTTGGCCTGCTGGATCAGGGTTGGTGGCCCGATGGCTTATATACGGCACCATCTGATGAAGCTCTTCGATACGATATCGAAATGACAAAAAAAATGGGCTTCAACCTCGCCCGTAAGCATGTTAAAGTTGAATCGGACCGATGGTATTACTGGGCCGATAAACTTGGATTATTGGTATGGCAGGACATGCCCAGCGGGGATGGATTCATCAAGCCTGATGAACCTGACTTTGTGAGGTCGCAGACATCCCAAATGCAATATACACTGGAATTCGAAGAACTGATCAGAGAGAAATTCAACCACCCGAGCATCGTGGTGTGGATTCCTTTTAATGAAGGGTGGGGACAATACGCAGCAGTAAAAGTTGGCGAGTATATCAAGTTTTATGACCCCAGCCGTTTGGTCAATGTGGCCAGTGGCTGGGCCGACCGGCAGAGTGGTGATATTTATGATATTCATGCATATCCCGGTCCGGCAATGCCTGACCCGGAGAAAAACAGGGCAGTGGCTCTTGGTGAATTCGGTGGACTCGGGCTGCCGGTTAAGGACCATACCTGGCAAACTAAAAACAACTGGGGATACCGGAATATTTCCTCTGAAAGTGAATTGGAGAAGGCCTATACTGATTTAATATCTCAGTTAATGAAATTTAAAAAAGATGGTCTGTCAGCTGCAATTTACACGCAAACTACCGATGTTGAAGGCGAAATTAACGGTTTGATGACTTATGACCGCAAGGTGAGTAAAATTGAACCGGGGATACTTGCCAAAATAAACGCAGGTTATGTACCACCCCTGATTTATACTACTGACACTGTTTTTACTGATTCTGTTTCGGTAACTATCGGGAATTACTCACCGTCCGGCGAAGTGAGGTATACGCTTGATGGCAAGGAACCTGGAAAAGGGTCGTTATTGTATCAGGAGGCCATTGTTCTCAAGAAGACTACGCAGGTAAAGGCAAAACTAATCTGGCCTGATGGGAGTTCGAGCAAAATATCGGAGGTAAAATTCACAAAGGTCAAAGTTAAACCAGCCGCCAAATGATCACGGCAGGAAATATTGCTTCAATTTCTTCCAGCCAAAAAGATCTATATTTACTTAAATTACCTGTTGAAATGGAAACAATGAATAACGACCTCACCAAAAGATACAGTTATGCCGATTATCTGACCTGGATCGACGATACAAGGCGTGAGCTTTACGATGGGTTCATAAAGCTGATGACGCCGGCTCCATCGCGAAAGCACCAGCGAATCTCCACCAAGCTGACAAGAACACTGGACGTTTTTTTGGACAATAAACCCTGTGAAGTATACCATGCCCCATCGGATGTGAGGTTGCCCAAGGATAAAATAAACATTACAGATCAAACTATTTACACGGTTGTTCAGCCCGATTTGTATGTCGTTTGTGATCTCAGCAAGCTTGATGACAGAGGTTGCCTGGGTGCTCCGGATTTCATTATTGAGATTATTTCAGCAAATAATCAGAAGCGTGATATCAGGGATAAATTCGATATTTATCAGGAACATGGCGTGCGGGAATACTGGATTGTAAGCCCAAACGATGAAAATGTGACGGTCTTTGTTTTAGATGAAAATGGGAAGTTTCAGTTCAGCGGAATGTACGCCGGTGACGATAAAATTCCGGTGCATATTTTTAATGGAGACCTGAAAATTGACCTCCTCGAGGTGTTTGAGAGCTAACCTGGCATGGTATTTCCAAAAGAAGTATCTAAAAGGCCTGGCAGTAGCTAAAAGTCGTTGAATACATACATTGGTCAGGGATCATGAGACATTTGTAGCTTAAGCTTTTATTAGTGTAATTCTATGATTTTCCAATCATTAGTGGCAAAATCCGCATTTGTAATATTCATTCTTACAAACACCGGACTTCTTTTTTGCCATCGGGCTACCGGGCAGACTGATGTAATAATCAGGATCAACATGGCACATCCCGGATACGAACTCAGCCAGGATATGTACGGGATCTTTTTCGAAGATATTAATCATGCTTCTGACGGATGGTTATATGCAGAACTGATCCAAAACCGTGACTTTGAGTACAATTGTGCACCGGCAGACATGTGATGGTTCAACGATTCAACCATCGTTAATGAGGTTTCCGGGAGGTTGCGTTGTTGAAGGGGCAACACTTGAAAACCGTATTCGGCGGAAGCAGACTATTGGGGATATTGCTGCACGACCCGGTCATTGGAATCTCTGGGGATACCATTCAACTGACGGGCTGGGTTTTCACGAGTTCCTGCAACTTTGCGAAGATCTTCATGTTGCGCCTTTATATGTAATCAATGCCGGCATGTCGTGTCAGGGGCGGGGTGGCGTTCATGATTGGCATGGAACGCAATGCTGATGTGGTAAAGACGGCTTCCTATGCTCCAACATTCGTCAACGTCAATGATCGAAAATGGACTGTTGATATGATACCCTATAATAATTTGCAGGACTTTGGAACTCCTTCTTATCATGCCATCAGTATGTTTTCGAACAACCGTCCCGGAAAGCTTTTGCCAACAGAAGTAGTTTCAAAAACTGAACTCCCCGGAGACCAATGGCGCAACTTAAAAGGGGGAATTACCTTACGGATATGGAACGGTCAGTCTGAATTCAAAGATCTACAAGTTGTTAAGGACGGGAAAGTGCTGTTTACCGATGATTTCTCAAAAGGATTGAACAATTGGGACTTGAAGGAAGGTGCCTGGAAAGCGGACAATGGAGTTTTGCAAAACCAGAATACAGAAAATGAAGCCATAATTGGAGTAGGTGACGAAGATTGGCAGGACCGCAATGATACACGGGTTGACCCGGGTAGATATCTCGAGAGGAGCATTGAGACGTGTAGGTGGTACGATATTCGGATTGAGGTAAAGAACCATAACCTGAAATGCTTTCTCGATGGTGTTCTTATTCATGATGAAAAGCTGAAAGGGCTATTCATGCCTTCGGTTTATGCTGCTTCAGGTATCAGCAAAGAGCAAAATGAATTGATTATCAAAATTGTGAATCCTTTTCCGGAGGAGAAAAGATGCTCTTTTGAATTGGTGAAATCACGATCAGGGATTTGGGCAAAACGCTTGAATATCTTTGTCCGGGTAATTCGCTTTCGGTTTTGAGATTGAAGATCGGTAGATAAAGATGCCTATATCTGGTTATCTTTAAAAGCTTGCTTTTAGAACCTGCTGATGGTAAGTTCAACTCTACCAATGGTGAAATAGCGCAATAAAACTAAAGGTATTGGCCATAACTTCATTCCGCAAAACACAAATTGGTCAATATGAAAAATATTCTCACATTGTTTTTATGGATAAGCCTGGCAACTGGATTCCTCCATGCACAGCATGTAAATGTTGAGATTGCCGGCTCCATTAATGGTATGGATCCCAACGAACCATCTGTATGTATCAATCCCCTTAACACGAATGAGATAATGATTGGAACCAATACCAATCATGCTTATTTTTCCAGTGACGGCGGGCTGACCTGGCAACACCAGGTTTTACGCTCGACTTACGGTGTTTACTGCGATCCGGCAATTGTTTGCGATGATCAGGGGGCCTATTACTATTTCCATCTTGTACCTGACCTAAGCAGGGTGGTATGTCAGAAAAAGGCGGGTAAGGACTCAGACTGGTCCAATGGTAGCTTTACGGCACTGAATGGCAGCATGCAAATCGATAAGGAGTGGGCTGCATTTGATCCGGTAAAGGGCAACCTGTATGCAACATGGTCGCAATTTAACCAACATGGGAGCTTAGATCCTAAGGACTCAACAGTAATTTTTCTGGCACGGTCGTCAGATCGCGGTATCACCTGGTCCGATAAAATCAGGATCAGTCAGAAAAGCGGAAATGCAACAGGAGGGGTAGGGAGCGTTCATGGTTCATATCCAGCCACCGGACCTGACGGAGAAGTATATGTATGCTGGTGGAGTCCCTCCGGCCTGATGTTTGACAAATCTATAGATGAAGGAAAAACATGGTTACCCGCTGATATCAATGTAACTACTACCGTTCAATGGATTTATAATGTTCCGGGGATGCAGCTGACCCCTTCTTTTCCGGTAATCAGCTGTGATCGGAGCAACGGGCATTACCGGGGCACTATCTATATCAATTGGTCCGATAACCGGAATGGTCCCAACGATTCCGATATCTGGATGGTAAAATCGATGGACGGGGGGGCTACCTGGTCGGCCCCGATAAGGGTAAACGATGATCCTCCGGGTAAACAACAGTTCTTCAATTTCCTGGCAGTGGACCAGGTAACCGGGTATGTTTATATCGCCTATTATGACCGCCGAAAATATGATGATAATCAGACCGATGTATATTTAGCTGTATCGCGCGACGGGGGCAGCCGGTTTGAGAACTTCAGGATTAGTGACACTCCTTTTATCCCTTACAGTACCGCATACTTTGGGCACTATCTGGGGGTGAGTGCACACAATGATAAGGTATTTGCAAGCTGGTCGCGTCAGGATAATGGCCGGAACAGTTTGTGGGGAGCATTGATTAATACCAGTTCAAATGCAGTGGAAAATCTCACAAAAGGACCGTTAAACCTGGAGCAGAACAATCCGAATCCATTTAATGAGTCGACTTTTATCTCCTTTAAATTGTCGGAACCCGGATTAGTAACCTTGAAAGTTTTAGACCTTTTCGGTAACACAATAGCCACCCTGATGAGTGCACAACAGACTTCAGCAGGCAAGCATACGATCCATTTTCAGCCAGATCAGTACCACCTGGTAGCGGGTGTTTATTATTTTACCCTGATAACCAAGGATGAATTGGTTGCCAGAAAAATGATTTATGGCAGATAATATCCTACCTGAAAACCGGTGTTGAAACATCTTTTACCCGCGACTGAAACCATACAGACAGATCAAACTCAGGGGGCAAAAACCACTGATTCCCCAAAGGGTTTTGTGGCCACTAGGGTACCATCCCGGTAAACCGAAAAATCCCGTTTTCTTATTTGGATATTGAACGATTTTCCCCGGAATATAAAATCACGAAGGGTGGTTTCACCCAGTTCTTCATGAGTATTTGGATTAATGGTTAAGACGTCTTTATCGATAGAGATCCCGAAAGTGCCGAATATTATGGCTTCCATGCCTGAGCCTGCTGAAATTTCCACGGACATCGAGGAACGGTCCTGAATCGGGGCATCGGTCCGTGGATTTTGCGGCAGATAAGGGAAATAGTCAATATAGCCAATATGCCGTTTAAGGATATCCCAGCCCATTTCAGCAAATCCCTGTTTGTAAAGATTACGGGAGATGCGTCCTGGCATACCGGCATATTGTCCGCCGCCACCCCAGTCAGAATCGATCAGATCCCAATGGACACTGTCTTTTCGCGCAATTGAATAAACTCCGAATTTACCCAGAAAGACACCCTCGCGGAGGTGACTGACCAGTTTATTCACCTGTGTACCGGATAAGTAATCGGTACCGAGCGCATCAAACAGATGATCGGTCCAGATAGCCTCTTTTGTTCCGTCGGGATAAAGGTTATCAAACCATCC
>CAIXKO010000092.1 GCA_903919925.1 uncultured Bacteroidota bacterium
GTAAACAACGATATTCTGAAAATCGTAGTGTTGAATCGGTATGAACCGTCAAAGCCTGCCGTCGGATGGATATCGGGATTCGGCCTGAAAAAGGGAGCCATGGCTTCCAGTATCGCACACGATAGCCACAATATTATTGCGGTTGGAGCTTCCGATTCGGATATCGTGGAGGCAATCAACCAGATTATCCTGCACAAAGGAGGAATTGTTTGTACCGAATCTGGAAACACTCAGATGCTTGAACTCCCGGTGGCCGGATTAATGAGCCTCGGTAGCGCAGCTGAAGTAGGGGTGCGATATGCCCTTTTATCAAGGCAGGTTAAGGAATTTGGCTCACCACTGAAGGCCCCTTTTATGGCACTTTCTTTTATGGCGTTGCTCGTAATACCTCACTTAAAAATTGGTGATAAAGGGCTTTTCGATTGCGGTTCCTTTAAATTTATCAGTCTGAAAGCAGATTAGAATGGCTACCCGGTTCGAATCGTTTAATGCTCCGCAATCCTTGCTCGACAGTGTTCGTTCACTGCCCGAAAAACCTGGTATCTATCAGTTTATTAATGAGGACAACCTGATCATTTATATCGGTAAAGCCAAGAACCTGAAAAAGCGGGTTTCTTCCTATTTTCAAAAAGCTCCTGATAGTGCAAAGCTCGCTGTACTCATCCGCAAAATCAAGACAATTAACCATCTGGTTGTGGATACCGAAAGTGATGCTTTGATTCTGGAGAATAATCTGATCAAACGGCACCTGCCCCGATATAACGTCCTTCTGAAAGATGATAAAACCTTTCCCTGGATATGTATCTCCAATGAGCCTTTTCCAAAAGTTTTTACAACACGAACGGTAGTAAAGGATGGATCAAAATATTTTGGCCCCTACACCTCGGGCAAAATTTGGAAAAACCTGATCGATCTGATCAGGAGTTTATATAAAGTACGAACGTGCAGCCTTACCCTGACTGGTGAAAATATATCCGCCGGCAAGTTCAAAGTTTGCCTGGAGTACCATATAGGAAACTGCCTGGCTCCTTGTATCGGTTTGCAGGATGAGAATGATTATTTGGCGCAAATCGAGCAAATCAGCAAAATACTAAAGGGAAATACTAAAGGTGTTATCCAATTGCTTACTCAGGATATGCTTGGGTTTTCGGATAATTACGAGTTTGAAAAAGCCGCCCGATTGAAGGAGAAGATCGGCCTTCTCGAACAGTTCCAGAGCAAATCAACTGTGGCAAATACAAAAATTAAGCATGTTGATGTGTTTACTATTGTTTCCGATGAAAGGGCCGGGTATGTTAATTTTATGAAAGTGGTGGATGGCGCATTGGTGCAAACTCATTCCATGGAATTGAAAAAGCGGCTGGATGAAACCGAAGAGGAACTCTTGCTTTTTGCGATCATTGAAATGCGCCAACGGATTCAAAGTGATGCACCCGAAATTCTGGTTCCGTTTATTCTTGAATATCCGCTTGAAAACTTGTTGATCACCGTTCCTCAAAAAGGGGACAAGCGAACCTTACTCGACCTCTCCACACGGAATGCCAGGTATTTTAAAATGGATAGGCAGAAACAACAAATCAAGCACATTAAACTTTCAGGCGTTACCCGTAAATTGGAAACCCTGAAGAACGACTTGAGATTAAGTGACCTACCCGTTCATATTGAATGCTTTGATAACTCTAATATACAGGGAACCAATCCAGTAGCTGCTTGTATTGTCTTTAAAAATGCCATTCCCAGCAAAAACGATTACAGGCATTTCAATATTAAAACAGTAACCGGCCCCGATGACTTTGCCTCCATGGAGGAGGTGGTTTTCCGGCGCTACAAGAGGATGCTTGACGAGGGACAAACGCTCCCGCAACTGATTATTGTGGATGGTGGAAAAGGTCAGCTCCACTCTGCCATGAACAGTATAGAAAAACTGGGGCTCAGGCATAAAATCGCATTGGTTGGTATCGCAAAACGACTGGAAGAAATTTACTTCCCTGGGGATTCTGTTCCTTTGTATCTGGATAAAAAATCGGAAAGCCTTCGTTTGATTCAACAAATGAGAAATGAAGCCCACCGGTTTGGTATCACCCATCATCGCCGAAAACGGGAAAAAGCAATGGCGGTATCTGAGCTCGATCTGATTAAAGGGGTGGGTGAGCAAACCCGCACCCTTCTTTTAACGCATTTTGATTCCGTGGAGGACCTCAAAAAGGCGGGATTCCAAAAAATATCGGAAGTTGTGGGGCCATCAAAAGCCCGGATAATTACTGATTATTTCCAAAAAACGGTAGGTTAACAGCTCAACAACTTATTTTTGCCATCATATGAATGACTCCTTTCTGAAACCGCTTTTTCGTTCGGTACCGCAAACTGACTGGGTATTGATCGTAATCGCCATCACTTCAGTCATTTATATCATTAGCAGATTACTTTTCCCCCGATACCATACCCGAATTGCATACGCCTTTTTTAACCGCTACGAAGCAATTAAGCTGATTGAAGAAAAAAACGTTCTCTTTGGCAGAGCTGGATTTTTGTTGAATTTTGTTCCCACATTTTGCATCGCACTGCTGGTTTTTGAACAAATTGGCTATCTGCGCCCTGAAATTCTGTTTGTAAACCCGTTCCTTCGGTTTTTAGGCATTCTTGTTTTAGTGTGGATCTATTTCGGCGGAAGAATTCTATGGATTTTTGTTTTTGGGCATTCTTTCGAACAAAAAGAAGTTGCGCTTCGGTTTAACCAGATTTGGCTCCTCCAATTTGAAAACCTGGGCACTTTTATTCTGATACCCGCTCTTGCTTTGCCGTTTGCCAGCGGAATCATTAAGGTTTTGGCCTTTGTAATCCTATGGCTGATGGTGGCTCTATGGTACCTATACACAATTACCAGAGAACTGGAATTATTGAAGTCATACCGTGTATCAATATTTTATATGTTTTTATACCTTTGTAACCTTGAAATTCTTCCATTATGGTGGGCAATTCAGTCCATCATAAATGGATGGTGAGAACAATATATTCTACATCAACTAATGCCATAAAAGCTTGAAGATTAAGAGAATACTTATCTCCCAACCGCAACCTACCACTGAAAAATCACCGTATTTTGAGGTTGCCGACAAATACAAAGTAGTACTGGATTTTTTCCAGTTTATCCGTATTGAAGGGGTTTCTTCCAAAGATTTCAGAGCCAGCAGGATTAATATCCTCGATTATACGGCTGTGATTTTCAACAGCAGAACAGCTATTGATCATTTTTTTAGAATTTGTGAGGAACTTCGGGTACAGGTTCCCGATACCATGAAGTACTTCTGTACCTCGGAGTCAATAGCCGTTTATCTTCAAAAATATATCGTTTACCGAAAACGGAAAATTTTCTATGGGCAAAAGACCATGGAGGATTTGGTAGATATTTTGGTAAAGCATAAGGAAGAGAAATACCTGGTTCCTACATCAACCGTACATAATGATGAAATTCCGGTTTTGCTTACTCAGCATAACCTGACATTTACCAAAGCGTTTTTTTACAAAACGCTTAGTTCGGAGCTGTCGCATCTGAATCTTAAGGATTTTGATATGCTTGTTTTCTATAGTCCGGCTGGTATCGATTCGTTATTTACAAATTTCCCGAACTTTGTTCAGGATGAAACGTTTATCGGAACTTTCGGGCCCAATACCGCAAAAGCAGCTGAGAAAGCTGGCCTTCGGATCGACCTGAAAGTACCATCGCCTGAGTTTCCTTCCATGACCATGGCTTTGGATAAGTTTATCGGCGAAGCATGCAAGAAATCGGGAAAATAATTCATGGACGTCTCTTTCCCCAAAAAGGAACACCTTTGTTTAAAACGTAGGTTTGATGCCCTGTTGGCTCAGGGAAAGAGTTTCTTTATTTATCCGTTTCGCGTAATCTACCTGTTAAGGGATCCTGATTCCGATCCAGCCCCGGTGCAAGTGGCAATCTCAGTAAGAAAAAAGCAATTTAAACATGCCGTAACCAGGAACCTGATTAAAAGGAGATTTCGGGAGTCATGGCGTCACCAAAAAACCGGGCTGACAACCTGCATAACCGCACAAAACAAATCACTTTCCATACTCATGGTTTACGGCGCCAGCGAGGTTCTTCCGTTTAGTGAAATCGATACCCGGTTGAAACTGGTTATGCACCGCTTAATTGAATTGGTAACTTCCGATGAATCTCAATGAAATCACTAGGTTCCGGTATTAAAAAAGCCATCTCCTGGTTAATGATTATGCTGATTCGCTTTTATCAAATGGCCATTTCTCCTTACTTGCGCCCATCGTGCCGATATGTTCCTACCTGCTCGCAATTTTATATCGAAGCAGTAACCAAATATGGTCCCTTTAAAGGCAGTTTTTTAGGAATTAAAAGATTGATTAGATGCCACCCATGGGGTGGTCATGGTTATGATCCTGTACCTTAGATAAATATGTCATGAAAAGAATAGTCAGAAGTGTGTTTTTAACTGGGTTATTACTCGTTTCGCCCATCCTGTTTATCAGTTCCTATGACAAGGAATTCGAATGGTCGAAAAACCTCGATATTTTCCATTCCTTGCTCCGCGAACTTGAACTTTATTATGTGGATGAAACTGATCCGTCAAAGTTGATTAAGACCGGTATGGATCAGATAATGAAAACACTGGATCCATATACCGTTTATATTCCGGAATCGCAGATTGAGGATATTCAACTGATGACCACCGGAGAATACGGCGGAGTAGGGGCCTTGATCGGCCAGGATAGTGCTGGTGCCTATATAACAGATCCTTATGAGGGTTCTCCTGCACAAAGAGCCGGGTTGCGAGCGGGTGACCGGATTGTGAAAGTGGATGATAAAACCGTAATCGGTAAAACAAACGAAGATATCAGCCCTATGATGAAGGGAAATATCGGAACATCTATCAAAATTACGGTGGAACGGCCATTCGTTAACGGACAGATTTCAGTGAATCTGATTCGTGAAAAAATACGTTTTCAAAACGTTCCATATTTCGCAAAACTCTCTGATGGAAATGGTTATATCCGATTATCTGGTTTTACGGAAGGTGCCAGTGGCGAAGTCAAACAAGCCGTACTGAAGCTTAAAGAACAAGGTGCAAAAGGTTTGGTTCTTGATTTAAGAAATAACCCGGGTGGGTTACTGTTTGAAGCAGTTGATATAATGAACCTTTTTGTTCACCGGGGACAGGAAATTGTAAGCACCCGCGGTAAGTCAAAAATGTGGGAAGCCACCTATTCATGCAGATATGAGCCTATTGATACACTGATCCCGATAACTGTTCTGGTGAACTCCGGTTCGGCTTCAGCTGCTGAAATTATTGCCGGTGCCATGCAGGATCTCGATAGGGGAGTGATAATTGGTCAACGTACTTTTGGAAAAGGATTGGTACAAACTACCCGCGATTTAAGTTATAATGCTAAAATTAAGCTTACTACGGCTAAGTATTATATTCCAAGCGGAAGATGCATTCAGGCTTTGGATTATACAAACCGCCGGGCCGATGGTAGTGTGGGTCATGTACCCGATTCCCTCGTATCGGAATTCCGCACAAAAACTGGCCGTATCGTTAAGGATGGCGGTGGAGTGCTCCCTGATGTATTGGTGGAAACTCAGCTCTTAAGTGGAATGTCGTCAAATCTGATTTATCAGAACATGATTTTTAATTATGCAACAAAATACCGGAATACCCATGAACAAATCGCTGTACCAGCTTCTTTCGCATTGAACGATAAGGATTATCAGGATTTCAAGGGCTTCCTGGTCAATGAAAAATTCACTTATGAAACATCCAGTGAAGATGCACTTGATCAACTAATCAAATCGGCAAAACGTGAAAAATATTATGACCTCTCCAAGTCTGTTATTGAGGAGCTTAGAACCAAATTATCGCATAACCTCGATAAGGACCTGATATCGTTCAAGCCAGAGATTACCAACCTGGTGGCTGACGAGATTATTGGCCGGTATTTTTTTCAGAAAGGCCGGATTGAGTATATGCTCAGAGATGATTCAGGCCTGGCAAAAGCTCAGGCTGTGCTTGCTGCTCCCGATAGTTACCGTAAAACACTGAACCGCTGAAAAACGTTGAACCGATGGTTTTTTAAACCCATCGGGTGGTGCCATCTGAAAATTTTTCCTTTTTCCAGATGGGTAGTTTTTCCTTAATCAGCTCCACACATTTTTCCAGTGCGGCGAACGATTGTTTCCGATGGCCCGATGAAACCATAACCAGAAGGGAGATACCCCCACAGGGCACTTCACCGGTACTATGGAATATTTTCAAACTTTTCAGATCACTGAATTCTTCCAATAGCTGATTTTTAATTGATTCAGCTGCGGGTTCTACCATCGCCTCGTAAGCAGAATATTCAATGCCGGTAACCTCCTTACCATCAATCAAATCATTACGAACCTGACCCAAAAAGCAAGCCAGTGCCCCGGTGGTGATCTGGGTGTGATGGCTGGTTATCTCACTTGCCAAAAAGGCATCGGTAATGGGCCCTTCAATAAGGTACTTTTTAACTGGCATCATTTATCCTCCGGCAAATGGTGGGAGTAGCGCAATTTCATCACCGTTAAATAGTTGCTGGTTTTCGGTTACTAGTTTCCGGTTAACAGAATAGCGATAACTGATTGCCGCTAATCCAGGATACCGGGTATGCAGGTTTTCATTCAACTCACTTATGGTTTCAGGGGATTCAACCTTTTCAGCAGGTTTTCCGGTTGCATCCATCACGGATCCAAAATACATCAGGTTTATAATTACCATCTTCAATAGTTTAAATCAAATGGAGTGTTCAAATTTAGAAACAAATCCGGCCGGTAAAAGTCGTGATCCGGATAAACCGGTATTTCCTGCCATCTGAATTTCCTGATAATCCTGGGTGGGTGAGGATCGCCAGATAAAATTGCATTTTTAAAAGCCGGATGAACTAATCGGGAGTAAACTCCGATCAATGGTTCATTTGTGCCATCATGAGCAGTTATCGAGATTTCAAAATCGTGGTGGTTTTTAACCAGGTGATTGAAAAAACCGGTACTGAGATTTGGCGTATCGCAGGAAGAGAAAAGCGCATGAGCCGTTTGGCAGTGGCTGAGCCCGGCTTCAATTCCTCCAGCCGGACCATTTCCGGGATAATTATCTGGAAAAACCAAGGCAGGCAATTCTGAAAAATCTCCGATGTTGGCAATAATAATTACCTGCGAACAAATTGGATTTAAAGCCTCAAAAATCCAGTTTATCAGCGGCTTTCCGTTGTAAACAACCAATGGTTTCAGTGATCCCATTCGCCGGCTTTCTCCACCGGCTAAAATAATTCCGGTGATGCCCGGGAATATCATCCATGAGCCTCCAGCCAGTTTTTTCCCTCACCGATATCAACTACCAGCGGAACCCTAAGCTGTAAAGCGTGTTCCATTTCATGCCGCACAATTTCCTTTACCTGGTTGAGTTCAGGAAGGTAAACATCAAAATTAAGCTCATCGTGCACCTGAAGTACCAGCTTGCTCTTGAGTTGTCGTTGCCTGAGTTCCTGGTCAATCCTTACCATCGCAAGCTTGATAATATCTGCCGCCGAACCCTGAATCGGAGAATTGATGGCATTCCGCTCAGCATTTCCCCTTAACACCTGATTTTCCGAATGAATTTCAGGCAGATATCGCCTCCGGCCTAAAATCGTGGAGACAAATCCTTTTTCACGGGCTTGCCTGATTGCATCATCCATAAAAACCTTTATCCCAGGATAGGACCGGAAATAGCCGTCGATAAGTTCTTTAGCCTCACCCCGGGGAATATTCAACCGCTGCGAAAGACCAAATCCGGATATGCCATAAATGATACCGAAATTGGCAACCTTAGCCTTCGATCGCATTTCCCGCGTTACCTGATCAGCACTGATCCGGTTAACTAACGCCGCAGTAGTGGTATGAATGTCCTCATTGCGGTTAAATGCCGCTATCATGTTTTCATCGCGGCTGAAATGAGCCATAACCCTAAGCTCAATCTGGGAGTAGTCGGCGGAGAGAAATGTGTATTGATCTTTCGATGGAACAAAAGCTTTTCGAATTTCACGGCCGCGTGCCTCACGAATCGGAATGTTCTGAAGATTCGGATTAACCGAATTTAACCGGCCGGTGGCGGTAATTGCCTGATTAAAATGCGAATGTATCTTGCCGCTTAACGGATCAATTAATTCAGGCAGCGTTTCAATATAGGTGTTTAGTAGCTTGGTTAATCCTCTGAATTCCAAAACCTTTTCGATAATCGGATGCCGGTTGGCCAGTCGCGCTAATACATCTTCGCTGGTGGAATACTGATGTGATTTGGTTTTACGTGCCTGATCATCGATTTTGAGATGGACAAAAAGCACTTCACCCAACTGCTTGGGAGAGGCTACATTGAACGATATTCCTGCCATTCCGATAATCTCTTTTTCCAGTGCCTGAATTTCTTCGGACAATCCCAATGAAATGTCAGCTAAAGTGAGCGTATCCACCCGGATTCCGGATCTTTCCATTGCGGCCAGAACGGGTACCAGCGGCATTTCAACTTCAGTAAAAAGTTTCATTAATCCGTTTTCAACCAAAGCTTTTTCCAGAATAGGTTTCAGCTGGAAAGTAATGTCGGCATCCTCGCCGGCATATTCCTTCTGAACTTCCGGTTCTACGGAACGCATGCTTCGCTGATCTTTCCCCTTTTCACCGATCAAATCCTCGATCGGAACCATCGTGTATTGTAAATACTTCTTAGCTAAAAAGTTAAGATTATGACGCTCTTCCTGGTTCAGCAAATAATGGGCAATCATGGTATCAAAAATGGGACCGCCAATACGGATTCCGTAATTGGCCAATACCTGGAGATCGTACTTGATGTTTTGCCCGATTTTTAAAATAGTATGGTTTTCGAGTAATGGCTTGATTGGTTCCAGCAGCCTGATGGTTTCATTCCGGTTCTCAGGAAATAATATATACCAAGCCTTTTTTTCCTGATAAGAAATGGCCAAACCAACCAGCTCAGCCTTTAGTGCATCTAAGCCGGTTGTTTCCGTATCAAAGCAAAACTGGGTCTGAACCGAGAGTTCTTTGGCAAGGATTTCAACATCGGAAAACCGGCTGATCAACGTATACTGATGGCCTGAACTATTGATGTCAGAATCAGTAGATACAACATCAGTGGATGAAGTATCAGATGAATTTTCAGAAGAAGTATCAGAAGAAGCATCAGAAGATGCATCAGGTGCATCAAACAAAGATCCCTGCTGAGGCGCAATAACAGGGGCTGCTTTGGTAAACAGATCGGCTCCCGGGCTAACGGATACCACCTTTTCTAAAAGATTGCGGAACTCAAGTTCTTCAAAAATCGCGCGCAACGCACGCTCATCAGGAGCCTGGCGTACAGTATCCTCAGGAACAAAATCCACCGGAGCATCAATACAAATAGTCACCAACTCACGTGCTCTTAACACCTGGTCACGGTTTGCCTCCAATGATTCCTTTTGCTTTGGCTTGATCTTATCCAGGTTTTCGTAAAGATTTTGTATCGAACCAAATCGGCCGATCAGATCTTTAGCTGACTTTTCACCAATTCCAGGAGCCCCTGGTACATTATCCGAAGCGTCACCCCATAAAGCAAGAACATCAATAACCTGCTCGGGCCTCTCCACCTCAAAATCACGGCAAACTTCTTCAGGCCCCATGATTTCAACATCAAACCCCGACCTACGCGGTTTAAGTATCCGAATATGCTCGCTTACAAGCTGGGTGTAATCTTTATCGGGAGTCATCATGAAAACGCTGTATCCTGCCTTTTCTGCCTTTTTAGCCAGTGTTCCTACAACATCATCGGCCTCAAATCCGTCAAGTTCCAGAATCGGAATGTTAAATGCCTTGATAATCCTTCGGATATAGGGAATACCGGTTCTCAGCGACTCCGGCATAGGTGGGCGGTTGGCCTTGTAAGCATCATACATCAGATGACGAAATGTAGGTGCCTGTGTGTCAAATACTACAGCAATATGTGAGGGATTTTCCTTGCGCAAAAGCTCTTCCAGGGTAAGCGTAAAACCGAAGGCTGCTGAAGTATTTAACCCTTTGGAATTTATTCTGGGATTTTTGATAAATGCAAAATACGAACGATAAATCAGAGCGTAAGCATCTAAAAGGTACAAGCGGTTGTCAGACATGGGGAGAATTATGAAATATGACGAATACAGGCAGGTATACGTCTTTACTGGTCTTCAGCAAACCATTCCGCATAGCTGTTTACTGTTTCATACAGCCGGATGGAATGCAGCCCGATTTCAGCAGGTAACTCCTTCTGAAGAATACCAGCAAAGTAAATCACCAGGTTTTCAGCGGTAGGCTGAAAATCAAACCAGGTTTTGCGGTCAAACATATCCTTGATATCTAAGAACTTATCGACCGGTGCATTCTTATTGAGTATCACACTATGATCAAAAACATCAACAATATTTTTGTTAACTACCCGCTTAAGATCGCCAAAATCAATTACCATTCCCAACTTCTTATCTGATTGGTCCTCTATGGGAATCCCTATCACGGTAACTTTCAGAACGTAGGAATGACCATGAATGTTTTTGCACAACCCATCATAGCCCCAAAGTGCATGGGCCATCTCAAAACGGAAAATCTTGGTAACTCTTACTTTTGCCATGGCTTAATTCCCGCAGGAACATTTACTGATACAATCAACAACTTTACTGAGCTGATCGTGCTTGAGAAAGTAATAGGTGTTTTTACCGTTACGCTTGCTGGCTAAAATATCCTTATCCTTTAAAATACCCAGATGATGGCTGGTTGTGGACTGCTCAATGTCCAGTTTCTCGTGTATTTCGGTAACGGTCAGCTTTTGGCCGTCTTCCAGTAAATTCAAAATTGCAATTCTAACCGGATGAGCAATTGCTTTAAGCATATTGGCTGCCTTTTCCAACTGTTCCGGCTTTAATTCCAGCAGATTCATCATTTTGGGTGATTTACTTAATTATGCAAATATATAAATGTTTTCCTCTATAAAACATAATATTAGTCAACCTGTTATATGATTTTAGTCAAGTTTGGAGCTCAGAAATACTTTGTTTCAGTACCCGTTATTTTGGTCAGGAGGTTGTTGGCCAGCCGGCTGGCGCCAATTCTAAATCGTTCAGGGTTCAGCCAATCAATACCCAAAAGTTTGAAAATCATATGGTAGTAAATGATGGCATCCTTAACTTCCACAATTCCGCCGGCAGCTTTAATGCCCACGGCCCGTCCGGTAACTGCATAATAATCCCTGATTGCCCCAGCCATCACATATACGGCTTCCGGTGTAGCCGAGACCGGAATTTTGCCAGTGGATGTTTTGATGAAATCGGCTCCAGCTTCCATCGCTATTAAGCTTGCTAACCTGATATTGGAGGCCGTTTTTAATAGTCCTGTTTCCAAAATTACTTTGAGCTTTACGGATGATGTCGCTTCCCTGATCAATATCAGTTCATTTAGCACTCCCAGGTAATCTCCTTCTAAAAACCGGCCGGCAGAAATTACGATGTCAATCTCATCGGCACCTTTTTTAACCAGCAATCCACACTCTGCCAACTTGACTGCTAAAAAAGTTTGCGACGAGGGAAATCCTGCACCAACAGCCGCCAGTTTTACCCCTTGAGCAGTCATTTCTTTGCGAACCTCTTCCACAAGTGGAGGATACACACAGATGGCCGCAACCGAAGGCATCCCCGGAAATGCCTCCGGAAATGCGTTTATCAGACTGGAAAACCTGATAGCCGTTAACCGGTTATCTTCTGTATTCAGGGTAGTAAGATCCAGAAAACTGAAAATCTTTTTCAAATGTTCAGGTAACGAATACTCCTCCGAAACCGATCCCAAAATCTCCCGAACCTTTATGCCAACCTCCCACTCTCCATCACCAACCCCATACTTCCCCCCATACTCCTTTACTACTTCCATAACCCTTCCTCCTTTCTTAATTTACTTAACCCTTAACCCTTAACCCTTAACCCTTAACCCTTAAACCTCTCACCATCTCTCTCGGTTTTCTTAAGAATATTCTTCTCAAAAGCATCGGTAAGATCGACCCCGGTTTGATTGGCCAAACAAAGCAAAACCCATAAAACATCTGCCATTTCATCGGCCAGGTTTTTGTCCTTGTCGCTCTCCTTTTCCGATTGGTCTCCATACCGCCGGGCAATGATCCTGGCTACCTCTCCAACTTCCTCTGTGAGCATTGCCAGGTTAGTGAGTTCTGAAAAATA
>CAIXKO010000093.1 GCA_903919925.1 uncultured Bacteroidota bacterium
CCGGTACTACGGTTTCTCAGCCCGGTGCCTCCAGAACGATTAGGCTTGTGTGGCGGCGGGTTAGTTTTATTTTTGGGGCATTGCCGCCGCCTGCGAAGCGAGCGGCGGAGAAAAGTGGGGGTGGGGCGGAGAAGGAGGGTGGTGAAGCGGAGAAGGTGGCGACGGTGGGGAAAAGCCCCGGACTGGAAGTCCGGGGTTTGTAAAGAGCCAAAAGGAAACTGTGGTACAAATAGTTACACCGGGCCCTAGATGCATGACAATGGGTGTGGCCCGCCGGACTGAAGATCCGGGATCGGGAAGGGCTGTTGATTGGGAGGATGATAAATCAGGTAAAGATTATGATTTGGGCTGGCATTTATAACTGCATATAATAACGGTTATTTTGTAAATTAGCCGTTGAAATATGCAAAATCAGCAACGATGAATTCAGAATGGGTCCGGATTTTTGAAAGCAATAACGGCTATCTGCATAGCCGCCAGCTTACAAAGCGATCGCAATATTACCAATTGAGAAAATTGGTTGATCAGGGCGAGATTGTCATGCTTAAGCGTGGTTTATATCATCTGGCCGATATGCCGGGTTCCGACGAGTGGGCAAAGATTGCACAGATTGTTCCTCTAGGGGTAATTTGTATGTTTTCAGCATGGCAGTATTGGCAACTTAGTACCCAGGTGCCTGTGAGTTACCATATTGCAATTGGGAAAAAGGAAAAAGCAGTTGTTCCGCAGTATCCGCCAATCCAATTGTATTATTGGCAGGATCAGGCTGCAAAGCTTGGCGTTACTGAAGTAACCAGGGATGGTCACCAAGTCAGGATTTTCAACCCTGAGAAATCGGTTTGTGATGCTATCCGGTTCCGGAACAAAATCGGAATGGACCTGGTGGCTGAGATTTTGAAAAATTACTTATCAGGGCCGGACAAGAATATTGATCTTTTGCTGAAATATGCAGGATCTTTGAGAATCGCCAAACCGATCTCCGATTATCTGAGAATTATATTATGAAGAATCCGGCAGCTTCCATTCGGGCACGTCTTTTTGCAATAGCCAAAAAACAGAATATCAGCTTTCAGCTTCTGGTTATCAGGTATTTTCAGGAAAGGTTTTTATTTCGTCTTTCCAGTACCCGATTCTTCAACCATTTTTTTTTAAAAGGTGGCGTCCTATTGTATGCCATTGAAGGACAATATGGTCGTCCAACTTTGGATATTGATTTTCTCATAAGTCAGCTGCCTTCAGATCAGGATGCTATAAAGAAGATCTTTCAGGAGATTTGTTCGGTTCGCTGCGTTGAAGATGGGGTTGAGTTTGACAGTACAACGATTCATACTGAAACAATCAGGGAAAATGCCAGATATGAAGGAATCCGAATAAAACTTACCTGTATTTTAGATAGCATGCGGCAACCACTTCAGATTGATATTGGATTTGGAGACCGGTTGGTCCCCGATGCAGTTATAATTGACTATCCGGCTATTTTCACCGATATCGCCGGACCAAAAATCCTGGCTTATTCCATTGAAACGGTTATTGCCGAGAAATTCCAGGCAATGATCGAATTATCAACCATTAATAGTCGGATGAAGGATTTTTTTGATGTTTATCGGTTGCTGAAAAAGGGTGCTTTTCGGCATGAGGAATTGAAACATGCGATAACCGCCACTTTTGTAAACCGCAAAACCGGATATTTGCAAGGACATTCCCTTTTTACTGAGGAATTCAGAAATGATAAAGGCAGGCTTCGACTCTGGCTGGAGTTTGTAAAAAGGACCGGCATTAGTGATCCGTTGGATTTTGCCGAGGTTATGAGGCTGATATCCAAGATTCTAAAGCCGGTTTGGGAATCTATGAATCCTGAAAATCAAAATAACCCATGAACCCTGCCGAAACCAAACTCTGCCCCTATTGTGCTGAACCCATCCGGGCAGCGGCAATTTTATGCAAACACTGTGGCAGCAGCCTCTCTGGATCCAGACCTCCAACCGGGTCCATGAATTTTGAGACCATAATCCATGAATCGCTCACGGGATATAAGATACAGGGAGTATTGGGTAAAGGCGGCATGGCTACAGTTTACAAGGCCCGGCAAATCAGTCTCGACCGGATGGTGGCACTCAAAGTGATCCACCAAAACCTGATTCACGATGCCGAGTTTATCAGCCGGTTTCACCAGGAGGCCAAACTATCTGCATCGCTTAACCATCCCAATATTGTTACGGTGCATGACATCGGACAAGCCGGATCGGTGCATTACATGGCCATGGAATTGCTGGAGGGCAGGGATCTGCACCAGTGCATCCGGCAGCAAGGAAAGATTTCCATCTATGCTACTGTTGAAATCGGCAAGGCAATGTCCAAGGCACTGGATTATGCCGGCAAACAGGGTGTTATTCACCGCGATGTGAAATCGTCCAATGTTTTTCTGCATAAAGATGGCCGCATCATCCTCATGGACTTTGGCATTGCCAAAGCCATCACCGACAGCGGTCTTACCCAGATTGGTGAAGTAATGGGTACCCCGGAATTCATGAGTCCCGAGCAGGCTCAGGGCAGGCCGCTCGATGCCCGGAGCGATCTGTATTCACTAGGTGTGGTACTCTATGAATGTTTAGCCGGCCGGGTACCCTTCACCGATCAAAACAAAATGGCCATTGTTCATAGCGTGATATATGATGCGGTGCCAAGCCCTAAAATCTACAACCCGGATGTACCGGCCTGGCTGGAAAATGTGGTCATAAAGCTCCTTTCCAAAGATCCGGCAAAACGCTTTGCCTCGGGTAAAGAGCTTTTTCAGGCACTCGATTA
>CAIXKO010000094.1 GCA_903919925.1 uncultured Bacteroidota bacterium
ATCAACCAGGGAACTGTTGATAACAGCAATTACACAATTGCCTATACCGGTGCAAACTTATCTATCACACCATTGTCAGTATCGGTTAGCGCTGATGCCAAAACAAAGGTATACGGTGCTGTTGATCCGGCTTTGACCTTTTTTTCGGTTCCTGCCGTAGGTACTGTACTATCCAATGGCCAAACGATTTCCTATTCGGGATCTTTGACCCGTTTGCCAGGCGAAACGGTAGCTGGTAGTCCTTATGCGATTAACCAGGGAACGGTTGATAACAGCAATTACACAATTGCCTATACCGGCGCAAACTTATCTATCACACCATTGTCAGTAACGGTTACCGCTGATGCCAAAACTAAGGTATATGGTGCTGTTGATCCGGCTTTGACCTTTGTTTCGGTTCCTGCCGTGGGTACTGTACTCGCCAACGGGCTAACGATTTCCTTTACAGGATCCTTGACCCGTTTGCCAGGTGAAACGGTTGTTGGCAGTCCTTATGCGATTAACCAGGGCACGGTTGATAACAACAATTACACAATTGCCTATACCAGTGCCAACCTCACCATCACCCCATTATCAGTAACGGTTACTGCTGATGCCAAAACAAAGGTGTATGGTGCTGTGGATCCGGCTTTAACCTTTGTTTCGGTTCCTTCCGTGGGTACTGTTCTGGCCAATGGCCAAACGATTTCGTTTACAGGATCCTTGACCCGCTTACCAGGCGAAACGGTTGTTGGCAGTCCTTATGCGATTAACCAGGGGACGGTTGATAACAGCAACTACACCATTACTTTTGTAAGTGCCAATCTTAACATCACTGAAAGGTTGATAACGATTACTGTTACTCCAGGACAGACCAAAGTATACGGAACTTCAGATCCTGTTTTTGCTTATACCTTTGCTCCTGACTTGATTGCCGGAGATGGTTTTATCGGATCTTTATCGCGTGATGCAGGTGAGAATTTTGGGAATTACGCTATTCTTCTTGGTTCGCTTACACCCGGTTCGAATTATTCGGTTTCTTTTGTAACTACTGATTTTTCCATTACCAAAAAGCCAATCACGATCACTGTAACACCAAACCAATCAAAGGTTTATGGCACAGTAGATCCTGTTTTTGCCTATACTTTTGCTCCGGCTCTGGTGACTGGCGATAACTTTACCGGTGTACTTGCACGCGTGGCTGGTGAAACGGTTGGAAACTATGCGATTAATATCGGCACGCTTACACCAGGTACCAATTATCAGGTAACGTTTGTTCCGGCCGACTTCGCTATTACCACTAAAACGATTACCGTTACCGCTGCATTGAAGAGTAAAATCTATGGTTCAGCCGATCCGGCTTTAACCTACTCCTTTGCTCCTGCACTGGAACCTGGTGATAGCTTTAGCGGCTCGCTCCGGCGGTCCACCGGTGAATCGGTTGCGGGAAGTCCTTATGTTATCAACCAGGGAACGCTCACAGCCGGGCCAAATTACTCGATTACTTATGTGCCGGCAAATTTCTATATCTATCCAAAGGCTATCACGGTTTATGCTGCCCCGCTCCAGACTAAAGTTTATGGTGCTGCTGATCCTGTTCTGGGTTATTCTGTGAACCCGGTGCTCGATGGCGGCGATAATTTTGCCGGAGCCCTTTCGCGGGTATCGGGTGAAAATATCGGAATCTACGCCATCACGATCGGAACACTTACGGCTGGAACCAATTACAGTATCACTTTTGTTTCTGCAAACTTTGTGATCTCTCCAAAGGTGATCACGGTTACCACAACTCCTGGACAATCAAAAGTTTATGGAGATCCTGATCCTGTATTCACTTATACGGTAACCCCTGCTTTAGTTACCGGAGATTCATTTACCGGAGCTCTTTCACGTGTAGCTGGCGAAACCGTTGCCGGAAGTCCTTATCCGATCAATCAGGGAACCTTATCAGCTGGAACCAATTATGCCATAACGTTTGTTGCCTCCAATTTTGCTGTTACAGCAAAACCCGTAACGATCACCGTTACTCCGGGTCAAACAAAAGTTTATGGAACTGCCGATCCGGTATTCACCTACACTTTTGCGCCGCCTCTGGTGGGCACCGATGCCTTTAGTGGTTCTCTGAGCCGCAACGCCGGCAGCAAAGTTGGGTTGTATCCGGTAACCATCGGTAGCCTTGCATTAGGTACTAATTATGCGGTAACATTTGTTCCATCCGATTTTAGTATTACTGCCAAACCGATAACCGTAACTGCTGTTTCCACTACCAAAACATATAATGGAAACACCTCATCCGTTGGGATACCTGTGATTACTCCTCCGCTGGTTGCCGGAGATACTCCTGCCTTTACCCAGGTTTACGAAGATAAGGTGGCAGGACCGCTTAAGCGCATCAGCCCGATGGGTTTGGTAAACGATGGTAATGGAGGTAATAACTATTCGGTTACTTTCCAGTATGTTTTAACCGGGGTGATTGAACCTTTGGCCATAGTTGGCAGCATTACTGCTGAAGATAAGGAGTTTGACGGCAACGCGAATGCGGTGATCCTGGTTCGCAGCCTTGCCGGTGTTATCAGCGGCGATGATGTTCAATATGTTGGTGGTACGGCTACTTTCGATTCACCGGCTGTTGGTGCAAACAAAACCGTTACTGCCACCGGACTTTCCCTGGACGGCGATGATGCTCCCAACTACTCGGTAAACTCAACTGCCACAGCTCATGCAAATATCACCGGCCTGATTATCGTGAACACAACTGTTGCGGTTAGTCCGGGTGCGGTTCAGTACAGCGATAAGGTTATTCTTACCGCAACCATCGAGGGCGGTGCTCCAGCAGGCGGATCGCTCATGGCGGCCAAATATGTAACCTTTACTATCGGTGGCCAGATTATGAAAGATGCCTTCGGAAATGCTAATATTCCATTAGTAAGATCCGGTATCAATATGGTTGCCTTGCTCTCGGTTTCCCTGCTCGAAACCACCGTGGCAGGTTCCATGGCCCCGGGCATCAAACCGGTCACTGCCGAATTCTCCGATCGGGATATTAACTTCTCCTTCCATCCTAATGTGGCAACAACCACCTTTACAATCACGAAGGAAGATGCAAGAGTGAATTATTCAGGAGATTATTTTGTATCAGCTCCCGCAGGCGGAACAACTACAGTGGTTTTACGGGCCACTGTTAAAGACATCACTGCCGAACCTGGTGGAGATGCCTTTGCGGGCGATATCAGTCACGCAGTGGTAACCTTCCTTAACGCAACCACAAAAGTGGTGCTGGGAACTGCTCCGGTTACCTTGCTAAACCCATCGGATCCAAAAACAGGTACCGCAGTGCTCTATTGGACAGGCGTAACGCAAGGCGATTATGTGATTGGCATGGAGGTTAAGGGTTACTATACGCGTGGTGCAGTAACCGATGGTACCATTGTGGAAGTCTATGAGGGCTACGGCGATTATATCACCGGTGGTGGTGATGTAATTCCTACCTTGTCTTCCGGGAAATTTGCTTCCGATAACGGCAAGCGTACCAACTTCGGATTTGATGTCAGGTTCGACGACAAAGGAGTGGTAAATCATGGACATGCTACCATTCTGTTGCGAAAAACAGTTGACGGTATTCCACGCGTATATGCTGTTCAAACCACGGAGGTTAATGCTGTTTCCGTTAACATCGATAACCCGGGTGAACCATGGGGTGGATTTGTTGGCCAGGCTACGCTTACCGATATTACCGATCCTGAAAACCTGGTTTTAGTTGCTTTTGGTCTTAAATTGAATGTGATTATGACCGATAGAGGAAACCTGGGTGTCTATGATGGAATCGCTATCACCCTGTGGAATGGACCTACTTTATACTATTCCACCAACTGGGTAACCAACGAGTCCAAGGAATTAAAGCTTTCCGATGGCGATCTGATGGTTCATAGCAGCTTTAATATCGATAATGAATTAGTAACCGGAATCGGTGATGTTGTTACCATGCTTGATGGTATTGCGATAAGTGCTTATCCGAATCCTTCGCCTGGTATCATCAACTTTACCTTTAAGGTTGATGCAAGTTCTAATGCCAAACTCGATATTATGTCGATGAGCGGAACCTTGGTTGCCAGAGTGTTTGAGGGCTATGTAGATAGCTCGATGGACAAAACTGTTACCTATGATTCCAAATTACCGCAGGGTATTTACTATTACCGGTTAACAACGGAAGGTAAAGTGCTGTACGGTAAGATTGTGATTGAAAGGACCTATTAGGCATCACCTAGGGTTCCCACAGTCTGAAATGGAACATCATGACAGATAACTTGTATTTAGGTACCCTCCCCCTGGCCCCCTCCCTGAAAAAGGGAGGGGGAATGAGCTCCAAATTTACTTCGGGAATGGGCTCCAAATTTCCTTCGGAGAGGAGCCCCTCCCTTTTTCAGGGAGGGGTTGGGGTGGGTACTTAATGATTGGATATCTAAGAGACAAATGATTGCGTGTCTTCTCTAACGGTTGGCACCCGTTCAAAAAGGTTGTCGGTTAACGGTGAGTGCAAACTTGCCGGTAACCGGCAACTTTTTTTATCTTTGAGGCATTAAGCAGTTTAAAATGCATTCGGGGCTGAGATGGTTATCGTTGTTTTTACTACTGCCGGTACTTACTATACTGGTTCATAATGCTGTACCTCATCACCATCATGTAAATCCTGTTGAGATTTGCTGCGATAATGAGGGTGGTAATGAGCCTGAAAGCGTTCAGGTTACTTGTGTTCCCCCGGTTTCCCCATGCCAGCATGATGCTTGCAGCTTTAATCCGGAGTTTACATTGGATTTGCAGAAAATTCTTTTTACTGCCTCCGGATCTTCAAATTTTCAGATTGCATCCCCCGTGCAATGGGTTGAACCCAATTTTCAACCCGGCCCTGACCAGGTTATTCTTTCATTTGCCGATACCTCTCCAAATTTGCTCCGGGGACCCCCGGAATTTTCCTGACATCAACTTCCTGTCACGGAAATCTAAATAGTACGCGTGTCAATAAAATCCTTGATTATCAGGGAAATTCTGGTGTACGGTTTTATCAAATTCTATAATTGCTTTTAATAATGATTAATCGAATAATCTCATTTTCGATCAAGAATAAATTCATCATCGGATTATTTGTTTTTGCATTAATCGGGTGGGGGACTTACTCTCTAATGAATTTGCCGGTTGATGCGATTCCGGATATTACGAATAACCAGGTGCAGGTAATTTCATTGGCTCCTTCGCTTGCGGTTCAGGAGGTGGAGAGCTTTATTACTGCACCAATTGAGGTTGCAGTGGCTAATATCCCGGATATCATTGAACTACGGTCCATATCCCGATTAGGACTATCGGTAATAACGGTAGTATTTGAGGATAATGTGGACGTTTATTGGGCACGGCAGCAATTAAGCGAACGATTGAAAGAGGCTGAAGAGTCGATTCCTGCTGGGTTGGCCCAGATTTCACTTGCTCCGGTTTCATCGGGCCTGGGTGAAATTTATCAATATCACCTGACTGTTCAAAAAGGATATGAGCATAAGTATAACCCGATGGAGCTCAGAACGCTCCAGGATTGGGTGGTACGCCGCGAAATGCTTGGAACTCCCGGAGTGGCCGATATCAACAGTTACGGGGGCTTTGTAAAACAGTATGAAATAGCTGTTAACCCTGAGCAATTGAGGGGTATGAATCTTACCCTGACAGACATTTTTACCGCCCTTGAAAATAACAATGAAAATACCGGTAGTGCTTACATTGATAAAAAGCCTACTGCCTATTTTATCAGGGGAATTGGGTTGGTAAAATCAATCGAGGATATAGAAAAGATTGCGATTAAAAAAACTGATGCCGGCATTCCGGTGTTAATCAGAGATATCGCAAAGGTTCAATTTGGAAGTGCCACCCGCTATGGTGCATTTGTAGTAGATACTACTGAGGCTGTTGGTGGGGTAGTGATGATGCTGAAAGGTGCAAATGCTCATGAAGTGATTGATAATGTGGAAACAAGAATCGCTTCCATTCAAAAATCATTGCCAAAAGAGGTTACTATTGAGGCCTACCTGAACCGTTCAGAACTGGTGTGCCGGGCAATTGGCACGGTTTCCAGAAACCTGATTGAGGGTGCGCTGATCGTAATATTCATTCTGGTGCTCCTGTTGGGGAATATCAGGGCCGGACTGATTGTAGCCTCCGTGATTCCTTTGTCAATGCTTTTTGCGATATCCATGATGGGACTCTTTAAGGTATCTGGGAACCTGATGAGCCTTGGAGCCATAGACTTTGGTTTAATAGTGGATGGTGCGGTGATTATTGTGGAAAGTGTTGTTCATCGGATCTTTATCACCCGAAATGATTATGGTGGTGTTAAGCGCTTGAGTCAGCAGCAGATGGATGAAAACGTACTGGATTCTGCTAAAAGAATGATGAGTTCCGCCACCTTCGGGCAAATCATTATTTTGATCGTCTATCTTCCGATTATGGCGTTGGTTGGTATCGAAGGCAAAATGTTTCGTCCTATGGCTCAGGTAGTTACTTTTGCTTTGCTGGGTGCGGCCATCCTGTCACTCACTTATGTCCCAATGGCTTCGGCGTTGTTCTTAAGTAAACGAACACATCACAAAACCAATTTTTCTGATCGATTAATGGAGTGGATGCACAAAGCTTTTAAGCCGGCAATTGGGTTTACCCTTCGGAATAAGCTGATAGTAACCTTGGGGGCGATTGTGCTTTTTGCTTTTAGTTTGCTGACATTTAGCAGGTTAGGCGGGGAGTTTATTCCACAGTTGGAAGAAGGCGATCTGGCTTCAGGCGTTATTACCTTGCAAGGAGGTTCCCTTTCCAACACTGTAGAACAGGTAATTAAAGCCAATAAAATCTTGCTCGATAATTTTCCGGAAGTTAAGCATGCCGTTTGTAAAATAGGGGCCGCCGAAATTCCTACCGATCCCACACCCATGGAAACCGGCGACTATATTATTACGCTAAAAGATAAAAGTGAATGGGTTTCAGCTTCTACGCGTGAAGAGCTGGTGACAAAAATGGAAGAAAAGCTGGTGGTTTTGGCAGGAGTGAAATTTGAGTTTCAGCAACCTATAGCCATGAGATTTAATGAATTGATGACTGGCTCCAAACAGGATATCGCGATAAAAATATTTGGCGATGATCTGAATACCCTGTCAGAAAAGGCAACTGAAGTTGAAACGATTATCCAAACTATTGACGGAGTGCAAGATATAAATGTTGAAAAAGTGACCGGTTTGGCGCAGATTCAGGTTGAGTATAACCGCGATAGGCTGGCTCAGTACGGCCTTTCGGTAACGGAGGTTAACCGGGTGCTGCGTACCGCTTTTGCAGGCAGCCAGGCAGGTGTGGTATTTGATGAGGAAAAGCGGATCGGTCTGGTTGTCCGTCTCGATAAAGATTATCGTAATAATCTGAATGATATTAAAAACCTGACAGTTGCGCTACCCGATGGTCATCAGATTCCGTTTGAACAGTTGGCCGATGTTTCTATTAAATCGGGTCCTGCACAGGTTTCCAGAGAAAATACAAAACGACGGATTACCATCGGATTTAATGTGCGTAAACGAGATGTCAAAAGTGTTATCAATGATGTTACCGCCAGGATCGAAACTAAAATAAAGTTTCCAACCGGCTATTATGTGTCGTATGGCGGGCAGTTTAAAAATTTGCAGGCCGCGCAACAACGGCTTTCTATTGCGGTTCCTATTGCTCTGTTGTTAATTTTTATATTGCTGTACTTTACTTTCCATTCGGTCAGTCAATCACTTCTGATTTTTACTGCCGTTCCCATGTCCGCAATCGGAGGTGTTTTTGCGCTTTGGCTTAGGGGGATGAATTTCTCCATATCTGCCGGAGTTGGATTTATCGCACTTTTTGGTGTAGCCGTGCTCAATGGAATCGTATTGATATCGGAGTTTAACCGGCTTGAAAAGGAGGGGATAGCAGATATTAAGGAACGTGTTCTTAAAGGTCTCGAAACCAGGCTGCGGCCAATCATAGTGACCGCGGCTGTAGCATCACTTGGATTTTTGCCAATGGCCCTTTCTTCCTCCGCAGGCGCTGAGGTTCAGAAGCCCCTGGCTACGGTTGTTATTGGAGGTTTAATTTCAGCTACCCTGCTGACATTGTTTGTTTTACCGGTTTTTTATTTGCTGTTTTCCTCAAAAAAACTCAGTTTCGGTAAACGCATCCGAAAAGGAACAAAGCTGGGTGTACTCTTAGTTCTTTTGGGTAGTGTATCATTTTTAAATGGTATCCAGGGGCAGCAAACACGGACTATATCGCTGCATGAAGCCATTCAAACCGCTCTGGATAGCAGTCTTTCTGCCAGATCAGCCCGTTTGTCTGTCGATGCTCAGAAAGCACTTAAAGGAGCTGCTGTAGATATTCCCAAAACGGCCATCGACGGACAATATGGACAGTTTAACTCTTTTACCAACGATAATGCGCTCACCGTTTCTCAATCATTTTCTTTTCCTACCGTTTATGTCAATAAACATAAACTCGCCAACGCCAGTATTAAAAGCAGCGAGTGGCAGAATGAAAACACCCGTCTGGAGATCGCCACACGGGTCAAACAGCTCTATTGGCAGTATGCCTATCTAACAGCGAAGCGAGCGTTGTTTGCTTATCAGGACAGCCTCTTTTCAGGGCTGGCACGGGCGGCAGACAAGAGAGCCAAAGCAGGCGAAACAAACCACCTGGAAATGATTACTGCACGATCGCAAAGTCTGGAAATAAAAAACCAGCTTTATCAGGTTGAAACCGATATCGGTATCTGCAAACGCAAGCTAATGGTTTTGTTAAACTGCAACTGGTTGCCGATACCTGAAACAAATGATTTGCATGGAAAACGGTTGCTTCTGGATTCCGATACTACAACTGTTCAGCAGAATCCCTCACTGGGATACATCCGGCAGCAAGTGAAGGTTTCCGCCAATCAAAAACGGTTGGAGCGTAGTCAGATGCTTCCGGATTTTACCGTGGGATATATGAGCCAAACCATCATCGGAACTCAGGAAGTGAACAGCAGCCTGCGAACATTTGGACCTGGCTTCCGGTTTACGGGTGTTCAGGCAGGTATAGCAATCCCATTGTGGTTTGCTCCGTTTGTGGCCAAAACAAAAGCAGCCAAAATCAATGAAAGTATCGCCATAAATGATGCTGAAAATTATAGTAAATCCCTTACCGGCGATTATTTGTCGGGACTCGATGAATACCGTAAGTATTTGTCAAGTATCGAATATTACGAAACTCAAGCTGTGCCTGAATCTGACCTGATTATCAAGCAGTCCGAACGACTTTACAAAGACGGGGAACTGGATTTTCTGGATTTTGTAACGACGCTTAACAGGGCACTGGCTATCAGGCAAAACTATCTGGAGGTGCAAAATAGTTTGAGGCAAACCATTATTTCGATTGAATATGTTACAGGTAAAATCTTTTAATCAAAACATTGCGGTCATGAATACATTTAGTTTTAAAATATTTTATATTTTTTTAGTTATTCTGCCTGCCGTTTCTTCCTGTTCCAAAGGCGGAAAGCCGGTAGCTGAACCCATTAAAGTTGAATCACTTGCTGCCGATATAGTTGAATTAAGGGCAGATCAGATTACGCTGGCCAAAATTGAACTGGGTTCGATAGAAATGAGGTCGATCGGTAATACATTAAAAGTGAATGGAATTGTAACCGTAACCCCTCAAAACCTGGCGACAGTTTGCATGCCTTTAGGTGGTTTTATCAAGAATACAACTCTGTTTCCCGGTAATGCCGTTAATAAAGGACAGACTCTGGCAGTGATTGAAAATCAGGATTTTGTTGATATCCAGCAGAATTATCTGGAAGCAAAAAATAAACTTGTGTTTGCAGAAGCGGAATATAAGCGCCATACCGCTTTGTTTAAAGATGAGGTATATTCAGAACAAAACGTTCAGCAAGTCACCGTTGAGTATAGGAATCTTAAAGCGCTGATCAAATCGTTGGAACAAAAACTGGATCTCATTGGTATAAAACCCGATCATTTGACCGAGGATAATATCAGCAATACCGTTTATCTGGTATCACCAATCAGGGGTTATCTGAAGGCAGTTAATATCAATATCGGGAAATATGTTTCCTCAACCGATGTTCTATTCGAAATTGTAAACTGCGATAATCTTTTGCTTGAACTTACTTTGTTCGAAAAACATGCATCAAAAATATCATCAGGGCAAAACATTCTATTCTATATTAATGATGAAAAAGAGGAGCATGCAGCAGTGATTTCGCAGACTGGCCGGTCGGTGGCAGCCGATAGAACATTAAGAGTTTATGCTAAAGTTACCTCTACGTGTAAAAATTTGCTGCCCGGAATGTATGTGAGTGCTTTTGTGCAGGAATCCGACAGTTTGGCACAGGTTCTTCCAAGTGAAGCTATTGTGAGCTTTGATGATAAAGACTATGTTTTTGTTTATGAAAAGGAAAAAGTCGAAGATGGCAAACCATTTACAGAGTACCGGATGATCGAAGTTAAAAAGGGCGCATCAGCCAATGGGTTTACGGAGATATCCGTTAGTCAGGGTGTGGATCTTGACTCGTTGAAAATTGTTGTCAGGGGTGCCTATAATTTATTGTCAGCCAAGAAGAATGCTGGTGAAATGGCCTGCTAATTATTTCTGCCGGGCAATAATCATCAGGCTGAATCGTTAATCTCTTTTAACTATCTTTGCATCCATGCAATCTACCTCCGAAAGTGTCCTGATGTGGACAGGCTTTGTTATTTTTATCATTGTTATGCTTGTGTTGGACCTCGTTGTGTTCAACAAAAAAGTTCATGAAGTCAAAATGAAGGAGGCCTTGCTTACCAGTCTTTTCTGGATACTGCTGGCGATCGCCTTTAATCTGGGCGTATGGAAATATCTGGGTCAGCAGAAAGCGATGGAATTTTTGGCTGCTTACCTCATCGAGGAATCGCTGAGTATCGACAACCTCTTTGTGTTTATTATGATTTTTGCCTATTTTCAGGTCGAGCCAAAATACCAGCACCGGATATTGTTCTGGGGAATTGTTGGAGCCATGCTTCTTCGTGCAGTGTTCATTATTACCGGGGTTGCCCTGATTAATAAATTTCACTGGGTAATTTATATTTTCGGAGGATTCCTGCTCTTTACCGGTATTCGGATGGCTTTGGATACTGGAGCAAAAATTGAACCCGATAAAAATCCTGTAATCAAGTTGGTACGCAGAATTTTCCCTGTTACCACGGACCATCACCAGGGGAGTTTCTTTGTGAGGATTGATAAAAAGCTTTTTGCAACCTCTTTGTTTATTACCTTGGTTATGATTGAGTTTACCGATCTGGTATTTGCTGTAGACTCGATCCCAGCGGTGCTTTCGATTTCCAAGGATCCGTTTATCGTGTACACTTCTAACGTGTTTGCCATTCTTGGCTTACGATCCTTATACTTCGCACTTTCTTCGATCATCACCTACTTCCGATACCTTAAATATGGTTTATCGGCAATCCTCTTTTTTGTAGGTGTAAAAATGTGTATATCTGGATTTTACAAAATGCCAATCGGCATCTCACTCGGAGTTTTGGTTGGCATACTCACCCTTTCAATCATCCTTTCCGTCCTTATCCCCCCAAAACAACCACACTCCCCCGCCTAACCCACACACACCCTCACATCCTCACATCCTCACCCTCTTCACGTCTTACTCCCATGCCTCAGCACCTTAGCTTCCAGGTAAAATACCAGCTCCTCAGCCATATTCTTAGTTTGGTCGCCCACACGCTCTAACTTTCTGATAACCGATAATAAGTTAAGGATGTTGATGGCTTCGTCGGGCTTACGCTTAATCAGATCGGATGCCACCCGGTTTGATCGCATTTTAATCAGATCGAGCAATTCATCCTTTCGAAAAACCTCCCTGGCCATTTGGCTATCCTCTTTTTCAAAGGCGGACAGTGTGGTTTTAAGCATCTTTAAGGCTGTGTCAAACATTTCCTTGATGCCCATTTCAGTTAGGCATTCCGGGTCCATGGGGTGCTCCAGATCCCTGACAAGGGTGGCGATGTTGTATGCATAATCCCCAACCCGCTCCAGATTATAATTTGTTTTTAACACAGATAACACAAAACGCAGGTCGTTAGCAACCGGACTGTACAATGCCAGAATATTCTCGCAATCCATGTTGAGCTTCAATTCAAAGGCATCCACCCGCTTTTCATTATTCGTTATTTCACTGACCAAATCCTTGTCGAAATGCTCCAGTGCATACCTCGATTTAACCAATTGGCTGATTACCAGGTTCCACATTTCAAAGATGCTGGATTTGAGTGAGCCAAGTTCATTAGGAATATGTGTCATTTTCGAATCTCCTTATTATTTATTATCATCAACCAAACCGTCCGGTAATATAATTCTGAGTACGGATATCGGTAGGATTGGTAAATATAGTTTTGGTTTTGTTCCACTCCACCAGCTCACCCATGTAAAAGAATGCGGTAAAATCGCTTATTCTCCCGGCTTGCTGAAGGTTATGGGTAACAATAATAATCGAATATTGATTTTTTAATTCAAATATCAGGTCCTCGATTTTTCCTGTTGATATTGGATCCAGAGCCGATGCGGGTTCGTCCATCAGAATCAATGCCGGTTCTACTGCAAGGGCCCTGGCAATGCATAAACGTTGCTGCTGACCACCTGAAAGTTCCATGGCAGACTTCTTGAGCTTATCCTTTACTTCATCCCAAAGGGCAGCTTTCCGGATAGAATCAATCACCTTTTTCTCAATAAAATGCTTATCTGTCACTCCATTTACCCTCAATCCATATGCTACATTTTCATAAATGGATTTTGGAAAAGGATTGGGTTTCTGAAAAACCATTCCTACCTTTTTCCGGAGGCTGTCCACATCAATATTTTTAGCAAATACATCCTGACCATCAACATAAACTTCACCGGTAAACCGTGTGCCATCAATCAAATCGTTCATCCGGTTAAACATCCGCAACAGCGATGATTTACCGCATCCCGACGGGCCGATGAAAGCGGATACCGTATTGGCTTCAGCTGTAAAATTGATGTTCTTCAGCGCATGAAAATCGCCATAATAGAGTTCCAGGTTCTTTGTTTCAACTTTATATTCCGGCATATCAGTTCATCTTGGTTTTTTTGCCGGCAACCTTCCGAATGAGATTTGCCAACAAGTTCAATAAGAGTACAATCATAATCAGTACAAATGCGGTTCCGTATGCCATTGGTCTTGATTCTTCCACATTGGTGCCGCTGGTGGTTAAAACATAAAGATGGTATGGAAGGGCCATCACCTGATCAAATATCCCATTGGGGAGTTTAGGCAGAAAGTAGACGGCTACGGTAAAAAGAATCGGTGCCGTTTCTCCGGAAACCCGCCCGATGGAGAGGATAAGCCCGGTAAGAATGTTTGGGAAAGCTATTGGCAGCACTACTCTTTTTATAGTCTGCAAACGTGTTGCTCCTAAAGCATAACTGCCGATTCTTAAGGTATCATCAACTGATTTTAGCGCCTCTTCAGTGGTGCGAATGATTACAGGAAGAACCATCAATCCCAGTGTGAGTGAGCCGGCGATGATGGAGTCGCCGAATTTCAGGGTGTTTACGAAAAGTGCCATCCCGAACAATCCGAATACGATAGAGGGAATGCCGGCAAGGTTGTTGGTCATGGTGCGAATGAATTTTTTCAGGAAAGATTCTTTCAAATATTCATTCATATATATTGCCGATAAAACTCCTATTGGAAACGCAAATGCCATGCTTCCGACAATCAGACATAAGGTTCCAATAATTGCCGGATAAATCCCTCCTCCTGTCATTCCGTCTTTTGGCATCGTGGTAAGGAATTCCCAGTTAATCACATGGATACCTTTGATCATGATAAACCCAAGTATCACAAACAGAATGGCAACCACCGAAAGACTGATCAATCTGAAAAAGTTAAAGGCAATGGCTTGTTTCAACTGTTTTCGTGTCATATCTTCCTCGTTTTAACGGTTTGTACCAGCAAGTTGAAAACGAAGGTCATGATAAAAAGGATGATTCCCAATGCAAATAGTGCCCTGAAGTGAGTGCCTCCAAAAGGCGCTTCTCCAAGCTCTGCGGCAATGGTGGCGGGGATGGTTCTTACGGGCTCCAGAAAAGTATGCGGAACGACAGATGCATTTCCGGTGACCATCAGTACAGCCATTGTTTCACCTACTGCGCGTCCGATACCCAAAATTACGGCTGCAATAATACCTGACTTTGCAAAAGGAATGGTTACGCGAACCAATGTTTGGAAATGGGAAGCACCCAAGGCCAGGCTCGCCTCCTTCAATGCTCGTGGTGTGGTGCGGATGGCGTCTTCTGCTATGGTGATAATGGTAGGCAGTGACATAATCGCCAGAACAATGCTTCCTGCCAGGGCCGTTTCACCAACATCCAGCCTGAATAGCCGTTGAATTAAGGGAACCAGCACCACTAAGCCAAAAAATCCGTAAACCACCGAGGGTATCCCGGATAATAATTCAATCACCGGTTTTAAAATATTCCGTAATCGTTGCCCTGCTACCTCAGCCATATAAATTGCAGTGATCAAACCAATAGGCAAAGCAAGCAGGATAGCTCCAAAACTAACCCATAAAGTTCCCAGAATTAGTGGCCAGGCTCCATAAACAGCTGCCGGTTGCGATGTTGGATACCACTCATGCCCGGTAATAAATTCCTTTACAGATATCTTTTTCAAGGGAATTAACTTGCCTTGAAAATCTTTCTTTAAATAGGTGTCAGGAAAATAGGCAATTACACCCGGATTCTCCTGAACGTACTTCTCAATCAACACAGGCAAATTCTTGAAATCTGTTCCAAGCTCTTCTTCGGTAAATTGACCGGCCAGATCGTCGATCGATTTTGGTATGATCTCAACATCGGTTCCGGCAATATCCTTCCAATTGGTAATGTCCTGATTGAATATGTCCTTAACTTGTTTGGAGGTAAGCTGACTCAGTGGATTGGATGAGTTTACCACCACAACCAGATGACCTTCAATGGCTGTTTGATTGAATAATCCAATGCCTTCCCTGAACAAAAACAAAACAACAAGCAGCACAGTTACACTGGTAACCATGCTGCTTGTAAATAATACTCCGTGTGTTATCTTTTCAATAACTCTTTTCAGCGATTTCATAGGCAGGCAGTTTGCCCGGTTATTTTTTCAAAGGTACATAACCTGTTTCTAAAACAACCTTTTGTCCTTCCGGAGATAAAATATAATTTATATACGGCGATACCACTTTTTCGATGCTGGCCAGATAGTAATAGTACAGAGGCCGGGTAATAGGATAAGTTTTGTCCATTGCTGAAGCAACCGTTGGTGTAACAAATGTTTTGCCTTTGTCATACGAAACTTTCAGCGGCTTTACAGCCTTGTCAACATAAGCAAGACCAACATATCCGATGGCACCTTTGGTTTGACTAACCGATTGGGTGATGGCACCGGTTGCCGGCATCAGTAAGGCATTTGGTCCAAAATTTTTCTTGTTCAGCACGTGTTCTTTGAAGAATTCATACGTTCCTGAGCTGGTTTCTCTCGAGTAAACAACTATTTTCCCATCTTCTCCGCCAACTTCTTTCCAGTTAGTGATTTTTCCGGTAAATATTCCTTCCAGTTGTTCCCTGGTTAACTGACTTACTGTGTTTGATGGGTTTACAATAACTGCCAGTGCGTCAAAAGCAATAATTACCTCTTTGAACGCTTTACCGGCTTCCTGCATTTTTAACTTCTCATCCATTTTCATCGATCTCGATGATTGGGCAATATCAGTGGTGCCGCTGACAATGGCTGCCAAGCCTACACCCGATCCTCCTCCGGTTACCGCAATCGATGCTTTGGGGTCTTTTTTCATATAGGCCTCAGCTTCAGCTTGCGATAATGGAAGAACGGTGTCGCTTCCTTTAATTTTGAACGACTGAGCGTTTATTATGGCCGGGAACATCAGTGCCAGTGCCATCATTTTTAAATTCCTGTTTTTCATATTTTTTTGTTTGTGCAAAGTAAGGTTGAATATTTTAACGGTTGTTTATAGTAATGTTAAGTTAACGTTATGTCTTAAAATTTATATTGAACACGAAGGGTAAATACATTGTCCTTGCGGTTGGTTGACAAGTCTTTCAAGGTGCTTGCATTTACAACAGCGGAGGTGGTTTCATTGGTCACCATATCGTAATAGGCAGTGATTCTAACCTGACTGTTCCATTTGTATACGAGGCCCAGGCCAAGTGTCGAGTATTTAATATCGGCAGCGCCGGTGGCTTTGTTTTTCCCTGATATTTTAACCCCGATATTATTACCTGATACATCGGAATTTGGATCATAATAATCGTATTTCACGATAGTCTGAAACCTGGATTGCAATATGTTTTGTATCCAATAGAAATAAGCACCGCTGAATTTGCGGGTGTAGGCATCGCCAGGCTGTGTTGCCGGACTCGAAGAGCTGGTAGCTACTCCGGGTTGGGTTCCGGTGATGTACTCCCCACGAAGCGTGGTGAGCCCGAACGGGAAGTCGAATGAAACCTGCGCATCAGCTCCGAAATACTCCCGGCGAAGCTTGGTTCCGATTTTCGAACTGGTGGAGTCAACCGCAAATGCCATTACGCTACCGTTTGACAAGGCGAGATCACTCATGTTATAATTGTATTTTGTACCCTGTCTCCATCCACCATTATAATAGGATACACCCACGCCTACTTTGATTTTCTCGCTTTTGCTGGATTTATTGATCATCAGATGACCGATGAAATCTTTGAATCCGTCGAAATCAATCGCGTTTGGTCCAATACCATTATAAAGGCCTGCATCTAATTTGATAAAGTTGAACCTCGATGTTTTCGGTGGCTGAAAAGTGAATTTTGCACCCAGGTCACGCTCACCAGGGAATAATGTTTGGAACATTCTCGAGCGTTCCGGACTCTCCCTCGAACTGGATGAATATGATATTTCATACCCAAACGGGCGGTCCATAACTCCGGCAGTTATAGCAAAGCAATTCACCCAGGGATCAGTGAAACTTACATAAGCGTCCTTGATACCGACACCCTTTTCAGTAACATCCATCTGAAGAACGAACTGCGAGAAAGCATAATCATAGGCGAACTTAACACGGCCACGGCGAACAGCAAAGCGGTTATCGATATTGGCCGGGAAATTTCCCCCGGCAAAAGATTCAATACCTGCTGTATCTGCTTTTTGAAACTGTGCCTGAATATATCCCGATATTTTTAGCCGGCTCAACAGGGAAACATCCGACTGCAATTTTTCAATGATCGGATAAACGGTATCCGGTTTTTCCGGTTCAGTAATCTGTGCACTAATCCTGGTTAAAGCCAAAGGAGCCATCAGGAGCGTCAATAATACAAGAGTAGATTTTAATAATTTCATTGGATGAAAATTTATATTTGTCCGATGCAAAAGAAACACGATCATGTAAAGAGGGTGTTACTGGAATGTTACTAAAAGGTTAAGAAGGGGAAAATGATCGTTGGAAAAGTTTTTGTAAGGGTGTGGCGCGCTAAATCAAGCCCAAAAACAGTGGCGCCAACCATTACTCCTTCATCCGATCAGCATCCGCTCAATGGCGGATTTTTCGTTCTCCGTCAGTGATGGCATCTGACTGAGTGCCGTGATCATTTTGGTTTTGAAATTCCAACAGGTCATTTGTCTGAGCGACAGCCTTCTGGCAAATTCGTATGTGGAGATATCCTCATGGCCCTTGCATACATGGTACGCCATGTAAAATGCCTTGCTGATCGCGAATTTGCAATTATGAAAGATGGTTCCGGTGGTGGCAGATTCTTCGGATTTGCATTTTGTACATCTGCGGGAATGCGGTGTTTTGCCGGGGCATGAGTTGGTATTGCCGCACTTCCGGCAAACAAAACCTTCTGACCATTTAAGGCTGGCAAGAAATTCCAAACAAGCTTCGTCGCTGGTAAACAACAA
>CAIXKO010000095.1 GCA_903919925.1 uncultured Bacteroidota bacterium
ACGGATATACTCTGTTTCAACCAGTTGTAAAAATCCGGGCCAGGTGGTTTTCAATTGATGAACGCCTTCATGCGCGCCTCGCTTATATTTCCAGGCTACCTCAAAAATTTGATCCCCACAGCCTCTCATTGCCAGATCCTTTGCATGGTCATCAAGATCCTGAAATGGAACAGAGAAATCAATTCTGTTAAGTTCCCCTGCGGTGATCAACGCTGCTATGTACTGGCCATAAGGATCTCCATAAAACCGGCCTGTTTTGCTACCATCCAGGGCTCCGGCAATCAGTGGTTTTGCAGGATGTGTAATCAGTTTCTCAGAATCACAAACGGTGATTGTGCCTAATCCTTTGCAAACCGGACAGGCCCCCTCATCGCTGTTAAACGAAAATGCGGTGGAAAACGGTTGGATTCCACCCGATTTGGATTTACCCAGCCGGCTGAATAATAATCGATATAAATCATACAGACCGGAATAAGTGGCAATGGTGGAACGTGGATTTTTCACCGGATTCTTCTTCCTGAGTGAGATCGAGGGGACCAATCCCCGACTTTCCCTTAATACCGGCACTCCTGCTTTTGTTTGGAATTGTCGGTTGAAGGATGACATCCCTTCCAGGAACCGCCGCTGGCTTTCGGCATAAAGGGTTCCGTAAACCAGCGATGATTTTCCGCTGCCCGATACTCCGGTCACTGCTGTTATGGCATGAACCGGAAATGAACAATCGATATTTTTAAGATTATTGGTTTCCACTCCGGATAAACGGATGGGGGATTCGATAGTTTCCGTACTGCACTTGTGATTGATTGCACTGAATGCGGATATATCCCACGATAAATATCGCCTGAGTTCAAATGAGGTAAGGGACTCATAATGATCAATCAGTTCATCGGTAAACCCTTCAGCAACAATTCTCCCACCTTCATCGGCACTTCCCGGGCCCAGGTCAACCATCCGGTCCGATTCCAGAATAAAAGCAGGATGGTGCTCAACACAAAGCAAAGTATGACCCTTATCGAGCAGTCTTTTCAATGCATTCAACAGAATTCTCACATCGGAAATGTGCAAACCGGAGGTGGGTTCATCCAGAATATAAAGGGTTTGGCCCAAAGTGGAACGCGATAGCTCAGAAGCCAGTTTTACCCGTTGCGCCTCGCCACCGGAAAGCGTGGTTGATGGTTGACCCAGCTTAAGATAACCCAGGCCCAGGGCGATGAGTGTTTCAGTTATCGCTGTTATTTTCTTTTGTCCCTCAAAAAAGCGGTGAGCCTCATCAATACTCAGCTCAAGAATATCGTAAATATTAAGTCCTTTATATTTTATTCCGAGCGTTTCATTGGTAAAACGTTTCCCTTCGCACACTTCGCATATCACCTCCACATTTCCCAAAAAATGCATTCCGATTTGCTGCACGCCGGCCCCGCCGCAGCTTTCGCATCTTCCTCCTTTCACAACAAAAGAAAACTGCCCCTTCTTAAACCCTCTATTTTGAGATTCGGGCAAAGCAGCCAGCAAGTCGCGCACATGATCGGACAAACCCGTGTAAGTGGCAGGGTTACTGTTTGGTGTACGTCCGATAGGAGAAGAATCCAGGTGAATAACTTTCTTAAAAATCTCCGTTCCACCTTCTTTTTTCCGGATCGTATTTTCGATCATAAAATCAACCAAACTTGTTTTTCCGCTTCCCGATACCCCCGTAATTACATTCAGCGCATTTACCAAAAACCCCGGCGATATATCCCTCAGATTATTCCGATCGGCCCCCCTCACCCCAAACCCACCCCCACCCCCACCCACACCCACACCCATCTTCACGTTCTTCACCAACTTCACGTTCTTCACGTTCTTCACGTTCTACACCATCTACACGACCTCAACATCCCCAACACCCGCAAAGTTAAAGAAACCCTCCTCACTCCCCAAATACAGTATTCTCCCCCC
>CAIXKO010000096.1 GCA_903919925.1 uncultured Bacteroidota bacterium
AGTTCCTCAGGTGACAATGACGGATGGATTTCAGGCTTTTGGTAGGTTTTGGTCCACAATAAAACCCATAAAGCGCTGAGTACACCAGTGAATAGGAATGGAATCTGCCAGTGATCTCCGTTAGCCGAAACAATGGCACCCACCACAAAAGGAGCTAAAATGGCCCCGATACTGGTTGAAGCATCAAAAATTCCGGTAGCAAATGCCCGGTCTTTTTGGGGGAACCATTCAGCCACCGTTTTAATCGCAGCCGGAAAGTTTCCGGATTCGCCGATACCCAATCCGAAACGCGCCAGCATAAATCCGATTAAACTGAATGCCGGTCTGATTACGGCATGCAGCATCCCAAACAGGCTCCAGATAACAATAGAAATGGTATATCCCGCCTTGGTGCCAACGCGATCAATCAACCCTCCCATAAAAAGCAAACCAATGCCATAAGCAATTTTGAAGGAAACCATGATGGCAGCATAATCCTTGTTCGACCATTCAAAAAGCTTTTGCAATGCCGGAGCCATTACCCCGATAATGCTTCGATCGAAATAGTTAATGGTGGTGGCCATAAACACCAGTGCAAGAATTCGGTAGCGATATGTGCCTATATTTTTAATCATTTTTCTGTGTAAACTAATTGACCATTTACATAAGTTTTTTTGATCAACAGGGCTGAGTTTTTCATCTCAAACAGGATCAGATCGGCACGTTTGCCCGGCTCCAGGCTTCCACGATCAGTTAATCCATATAATTTTGCAGGATTGGTGCTGGCCATGCCGATGGCATCGGCAATAGAGCACCCTGTTACCCGCACAATCTGCCCCACCCCTCTGGAAATGGGCGATGCAGAACCATATAGCACATTTTGCGCAGGGTAGCGGAGCATTCCTTCGGCAGTTAATTCAATGGTTTCGCCTTCACTGTTTTTATAATTGCCTGGAGGTAATGTGGCAAAACTGGTAACATCAGAGGTAATGATAGTTTTATCAGGTCCTTTAACTTTATAAAATACAGCGATCTCCTCATCGCGTAAATGAAAACCATCGCATATTATGCTGGCCATTAACTGATTGTTAGCCAGTTGGGGCCACAATGGGTTATCGTGCCGATTAATCATATTTGCACATCCGTTACCCAGATGGGTGGAAATTCCCGCCCCCCGGGTTACCGCCGAATCTATGCAAGCTTTATTGGCATTATGATGTCCAATAGCCACAATGATTCCCATTGCAGTGCTCCTGGAGATAAAGTCCATTGCCCCATCCACTTCCGGGGCAATGGTTACCGTCAAAATGCTGCGCTGCGACGCTTCATAAAGCGCTGTGAATTCATTCCAATCGGGTTTGCGAACATATTTAAGCGGATGAGCACCACGATAACCATCCACCGGGGAGATATAGGGCCCTTCCAGATGAAAACCAACGATGGAACCCAGCAAATCAGGATCGTTTTTGCAGGTTGCCAGCAAACGAAGATTTTGTAGCAGCAATTCCTGACTGTTTGTGGTAAGAGTTGGAAGATAGGCGGTTACCCCATTTTTCCAAAGCTCCTTAGTTGCCTTTAATACTCCTTGACTGGTTAATTCGCCCCCTCCAAACCCGAATGAAACGCCTGCAAATCCATTTACCTGATTATCGATTAAGCCCGGGGCAATAATCCAGGGATGGTCCTTATCGGTTAATTCCTTGATTTTGGTGACACTAAGAATCTTTCCGTCTTTAAACTCTACTGCAACTGGCTGGTTGGTGAGATACATTAACCCTTCAACCCGGGTTTGCGCAAAGGAAGCAAGCCCGTTCAGGAGGAGAATAAAAACAACTAATTTCTTTAAGTTTTGCATCTCCGGGTCGTTGATTGATTTATTATCTTATTTCACCCTTCGAATAATTTCCAAATCATCCTGCAATTTATCGGCAAACAAAAAAACATCGGAACTGTGGATAATGATGTTTGCTCCTGCCCTTGACCACTCCAGTTGAAGATCGAGGCTCCCCCTGGAACCGTTGTGGCAGCCGGCCGCAACACCCAGGGATCTGGCTTTCCGGATAATCTCTCCGGTGAGATCAAGGAATTCGGTGCACCTGAATTTTTCAGGCATTTCATAGGACACCGAGAGATCATGGGGGCCAATCAAAATGCCGTCAACTCCGGGCCCATCAACCGATTGTACAGCAAAAAACGACTCCATTCCCTTCACTCCGGCAGGACTTTCGATATTAAGAAGCAAGGTATGATTCCGGTTATAATTCTTAAGATAGGCTAACAGTTCTTCGGTCGGTTTTTCATCGCCATAAAGAATTCTCTTTAACTTTTCTCCTTTTAGCGGGCGATACTTTACCGCTCCTACCAGATTGTATACCTCCTCCAAACTCTCGACATAAGGTACCAGCACGGCCCCGGCTCCGGCATCGAGCGCCTGGGTAGCCAGATAGGGACTGGGCTCCGGAATCCTGACAACCGGGTTAATTCCGGCCGCTTTATAGGCGCGGCACATCCACCCCAAAGTATCTGGATTATAGAGAATATGCTCATTGCAAAAAAAAACAAAATCGAGACCCAAACCGGTCGCGGTTTCAAACATCCGGGGCGAAGTGGACGTAATCAGGGTGCCATAAACATGGGTTCCCTGGCGCAATGCATCTCTGAAATCAATACCTGTCAAAATGTTTTCCTCCGGTTATAACTTTATGAACCATTTTCGCTTGTAGAGCCACCAGGCAACCACAAAGCAGGAACCAACCGAAATCAGCGCCCAAATCAGCGAGGCTCCTTTTTGCGCCATCCCCATATTTGATAAACCCAAATATACAAAATCATGTATTCCGGTGTGTTCGTAAATTGTTTGAAAAACATCGGCCATCACATAAACTGCGATGGCATTGCTACCAAACATCAATCCAAACCGGATAATAAAGTTTTTACTAAATCCCTTTAAATCTATGAACCACATAAACATAGCTAGAATTATGGAGGCCCACCCAGCTGTATAAACCACATAAGAACTGGTCCAGATCTTTTTATTGATAGGGAATTGCCAATCCCAAACGGAGCCTGCCAATACACAAAAAACTCCGGCTGCAAATAACCAGATCAAGGTTTCTTCAGTGGTTTTCCTAACCGTGATCATGCGTCCGGCTAAAAGACCTGCCACCCCTGTTGCAATAGCCGGAAAAGTGCTGAAAACTCCCTCAGCGTTCCATCCGTGTTTCCCAAGCATCTTGGCCGAAAACAGGAGCCTGTCAAACCAGGCCGCAAAATTTACGCCCGGCTCAATCGTCCCGGCACTGAACTGGCTGGTGGGTATAAAGCATAGGGCTATCCAATAAAGCAAAAGAATTCCACCAAAAATATAAATCTGTGTTTTCCAACTGGTAAAAATAAAAATCAGGGCACAAACCATAAAAACAATGGCAATTCTTTGCAATACCCCGAATAAATCGATTTGACTAAAATCAAAAGCCGGCAAATAATGTAATAATAAACCGATTACATAAATTTTAAGGGAACGGATAATGATTTTCCTAA
>CAIXKO010000097.1 GCA_903919925.1 uncultured Bacteroidota bacterium
ACTGATCGGCTCAGCGGAGGATATACCGAAGCCTTTGCGCGGGATTGGAGTCCCTTATCCGATTGGAGGCTAAGCAGCAAGGACCTTAACCAGCCTTTCTCTCTTAACACGCATCTCCACCTTTTGGAAGCTTATACCTCAATGTACCGGCTATGCCCTGAAGAAAGCGTCACCAGCGCAATCCAACGGCTTCACCACCTGTTTGAGTCTCACTTTATGAAGCCCGATGGCCATTTAAACCTGTTTTTCAATTCGGCGTGGAAACCGGTAGGGGAATTGATATCTTTTGGTCATGACATTGAAACCACCTGGCTCCTGCAGGAGTCGTTTGATGTTTTGCCGGCAATGGAAAAACCGGTGTGGCTAACCAACCTGATCAGTGAAGCCTGTCTGGCCTTTTTCAATGAAGCACTGCTCCCTGACGGATCCTCTCGCTATGAGACCGACAGGCTATCGGGACACGATGACCGCGACAGGCACTGGTGGGTGCAGGCAGAGGGAATGGTTGGGCTGCTGAACGGATACCGGAACAACCCTGACCCCGTTTACCTGATCGCCGCTTACCGGTTGTGGAGCTTTATTTCCACCTATATGAAGGAGCCGGAATCCGGAGAATGGTTCTGGAAAATCAACTCCGACGGCAATTGGTTACCGGAGGACCCACTGGCTGGTTTCTGGAAATGCCCCTACCACAATACCCGCGCATGCCTCGAAGGAATAAAAAGATTATCGGCAATATGAAAATAATAGTAACTCCAATCGCTATTGCAATCATTTACCTGATTACATGCAGTGATGGAAAATCGCAAAATAATACTGCCAATTGGCCGGTTTTAGCGGGTCAAAGTTTCATCAAAAGATTTCCCAACCCCGACACCATGTATTGCTGCGGAAATACCAATCATTTCAGCTGGCAGGCAGGCTACGTTATGTTTGCTATGGAAAAGCTTTGGAAAGCCACTGGCAACCCATTGTATTACAATTACATCAAACGATATGTTGATCAGCAGGTTGATGATCAAGGAAATATCCCCGATTTTAAAAGTGATGCACTGGATAATTTCCTTCCGGGATATGCCATCCTTTTTATGTACGAACAAACTCACCTGGAGAAATATAAAATTGCTGCCCGAAAAATACGCGCCGGCTTCGATACTTATCCAAGAAATTCAAAAGGCTTATTCTGGCACGGCACCTGGGCCAAAAATCAAGTCTGGGTGGACGGTTTGTTTATGGGTCAGATTTTTCTTGCCCGTTACGGTAAGACTATTGGTGACAGCGACTATGCTTTTAACGAAGCGGTGAAACAAATAACCACGGTTGCCGGGGTTTGCCAAAAACCGAATGGTTTGTTATGGCATGGTTGGGACGAAAGCAAGCAGGCAAACTGGGCAAACAAAACCACAGGACTGGCACCCGAAGTTTGGAGCGAAGGTCTGGGTTGGTATGCAGTGCTTTTGGCTGATATATTCGACTATTTGCCTAAAGAACATCCTGGTTATCCTAAGGTTTTGGCAATTCTTCAAAAACTCTGCAAAGGCATTAAAGAGGTGCAGGATACTAAAACCGGAATGTGGTGCCAGGTGGTGGATAAACCCGATGAACCCGGGAATTGGAACGAAACTTCCGGAACCGGTATGTTTATTTACCTGCTGAAAAAATCAATTGTTAAGGGATACATCACTTCAACTGAATATGAGCCGGTTGTAACAAAGGCTTTTGCCGGAATGATTAAAAAAGCCAGAACTAACGATCAAGGATTTATTGATCTGTACGATTGCAGCAGCATCGGAATTCAAAACAGCTACCAGGATTACATAAACTCGCCTAAAGAAATCAGCCCGTTTGGTGCCTTTGGCTCTTTTATAATTGCAACAACCTCTGTTGTACCGCAATTTTGAATGCTGACTTGTTGACACTTTGCACTACTCAAAAACCAGTCTGAAGATGGAAAAATGATACAATTGGATGTCAGATTTTTCGGGAATTGATAAAAATAAATTAATAAATAATTGAAATAAAATGAAAAGCTTAAAAGGTAAAAATGCCCTGATAACAGGTTCCAGCCGCGGCATTGGACAACAAATTGCACTTGGATTAGCTAAGCTTGGGTGTAACGTAATTGTTCACGGACGAACACCGGAAAGCTGTAACAAAACAATTGAACTCCTTAAAGAATACCCTGTAAAGGTTTATGTTGTTTATGGCGAGCTTTCCGAGGAATTGCAAGTTAATCAGCTGATTAGCCAGGCAATGAATCTTAAACTGAATATCGATATTTTGTATAACAATGCCGGCATAATGACTCCTTACCACCAGGATTATTGGAACCATACCTGGGATGAATGGATGCTCACCTGTAAAGTTAATATTTTCGCTATGTATAGCTTATGTGGTGCCTTTATTCCAGCCATGATTAAAAACGGTTTTGGACGGGTAATTAATGTTACCTCCGGAATAAAAGATCAGCCGGAACTGGCTCCCTATGGCGCCTCAAAATGGGCAGTAAATAAACTGACCGATGATATTGCAGCGAAACTTGAAAACACAGGCGTTAGAATAAATACCCTTGACCCTGGCTGGCTGCGTACAGATTTGGGCGGCCCTAATGCCGACCACGCCGTTGAAGCAGTTTTGCCCGGTGCTTTAGCTCCGGCGTTAATAGCAGATGATGGCCCTAACGGACATTTTTTTTCAGCAATAGATCACCAATTGAAATTAGATGAATAATCTACTGAAAACTTATGGCTCAATTGCCGCATTTGGCTTTCTGCTACTGTTGCTTACTTGCCAGGTAGCCATTTCGCAAAATGTTACTATTCAAATTGATGCATCAAAAGGACGGAAAGCGGTTTCACCCTATATTTATGGGCGGAATAATTCGCTCGGCAATCTCGCCGGTAATTCATCGGCTGCCGGCTGGCAAATGCTGCGCGATGCCGGTGTAAAAATGTTTCGCGAATGTGGCGGCAACAACTCAACAAAATACAATTGGCGGCTAAAACTTTCGAGTCATCCCGATTGGTATAATAATGTATATGCCAATGATTGGGACAAGGCAGCCCGGAGTTTACAGCAGAGTATTCCCTCGGCGCAAGGAATGTGGGCATTCCAGCTGATTGGAAAAGTTGCATCCAATACAAACAATAACTTCAACGATTGGGGTTATAATCAGGCAAAATGGTGGCAAGGTGTGAATCAAAACCTGGCAGGCGGCGGAACTCCCAATACTTCAGGCGGCAACAAAGCGTTGAAGGAAGGCGATATTAATCTTTACCTGATGGATTGGCCTGCCGATTCTACTACCGGAATTCTTAAACATTGGTTCGGCGAAAATGGACTTAAACTCGATAAAAATAAAATTCAGTATTGGGGCATGGATAACGAAGCCGAAATTTGGAGCGGAACTCACGACGACGTTATGCCCAAACAAATATCGGCCGAGGAATTTATGCAAAAATATTTTTCCGTTGCCAAAAAAGCAAGAGCGTTATATCCCGGAATAAAACTGCTGGGCCCGGTAGCAGCAAACGAGTGGCAATGGTATAATTGGGGCGATGGTATTACCGTAAACGGTAAATATTATCCCTGGCTAGAATATTTCATCAAACGAATTGGCGAAGAACAGCTGGCAAGCGGTGTTAGGTTGCTCGATGTTATTGATATACATTACTATCCAACATCTCAAACCGATGCCGATATCGTTCAGTACCACCGGATATTCTTCGATAAAACTTATGTTTACCCCGAAGCTAACGGGGTGAAAAAAGTGAATGGCGGTTGGGACAATACCATTACAAAAGAATACATTTTTGAACGTTGCCGCGAATGGTTGATAAAATACATTGGTGCCGGTCACGGGGTAACTTTTGGAGTTACCGAATGCGGCCTGGCTATTGATAAACCTAATGTTACCGCCGTTTGGTATGCATCAACGCTCGGGGAATTTATGAGTCACGATGTCGAAGTTTTTACTCCCTGGGACTGGAAAACCGGAATGTGGGAGGTGTTACATCTTTATAGCCGCTATAATAAAGTAACGAGTATTGAATCGGTTTCAAGTCTGGAGCAAACCGTGTCGGCTTATTCAACCATCAATACAGCACTCGATTCACTAACTGTAATGCTGGTAAACCGTTCGTTAACCGAAACTAAAAATACGACCATTAATCTTAGCAATTTTTCAGCTACTGACGGGGCTTTCAATACATTAACACTAAACAATTTGCCAGGTACCGAAACTTTTGTTTCGCATTCAGGCAATGCATTGAAAACTGGTAGTGTAGCCGTGAGCAACAACTCCTTTACCCTGGTATTGCCTCCTCTCTCTGTAACGTGCATATTATTAAGTGGGAAAGCCAATCCTCCCTCCCTTTACAATCCGGTAAAACTTGAAATAACAAACCTTAGCATTTATCCAAATCCCGCCAGCGTTTCAACTGTTATAGCGTATTCCCTCGATAAACCATCAAACGTGAAAATCGAAATTTCCTCGGAAAGGGGTGAACTTGTGAAAGTTATTTTGAATGAATACCAAACTCAGGGAACCTGGCAATTCAATTCAAATACATCAGATTTGCGGAATGGTATTTATTTTATCCGTTTAACTAACAATAGCGGTATGCAAATCAAAAAGTTGATAATCGGAAAATAAATAGTTTAAATCGTTCTATTATATTAATAGTTGTGAATTTTAATCATTAATTAAAATAATCGTGCAAAAACTTGCCATTAAGGAAAAAATCGGATACGCGCTTGGCGATGGTGCAGCTAATATTGCCTGGCGAGGAGTGGCCACTTTTCTGTTCATCTTTTATACTGATGTTTTTGGAATCAATCCGGCAGCGGTGGGTTTGCTTATGCTGATTGCCCGGTTCGGCGATGGTATTATCGATGTTTTAATGGGTATTATCTGCGATAGAACAAATTCAAAATATGGGAAGTTCCGTCCCTGGATATTATGGACAGCCATCCCTTTAGGAGTGACTTTATCTTTGCTGTTTACCTCTCCGGACTTAGGCCAGTCGGGGAAAATAATTTATGCATACACCACCTATTTCCTGTTTTTTATTATTTACACTGCAAATAATATTCCTTATGGGGCCTTAATGGCGGTAATGACCGCCGATGATAAAGAACGCACAAGCCTGGGTTCGTATCGTATGATTGGCGCCTTTACCGGTGGAATGGTGGTTCAGGGTGCTTTGCTGTTTTTGGTTGCCAATTTTGGGAATATTAATCCAACGATTGAAATCAATAAACTGGAAGCAAAAAAATATGAAGTAACGGTATCAAGCCCCCGGGAAGTTAAAAATGTCAACATCAAAACCAAAAGTGGAATTGCTTTGTTTGCCTGGGGCGGTGAAGCAGACAGAGATAGCACCAACGTTCCTTCACAGGGCAAAAGCTTTTCGATGCTGGCGCAAAAAGAATACTCTTTTATAGTATCCGGTGAAGAAAACCTGGATGCAAAAAAAATAACCATTATCGATCAGAAAAGGGGTTATAGCAATTCCATTTATCTTTTGTCAGTGTTCTTATCCCTCTTCCTGGTAGTAACTTTTGCTGCCACTAAAGAGCGCGTCCAGCCTCCCAGGGATCAGAAAACAAATTTGGGTAAAGATCTGAAGGACCTGATCAGAAACAGGCCATGGATTATACTCTTGGTTATCGGAATGCTTTTCAATGTTTACAACTCTATCAAACAAGGCATTGTGGTAATCTACTTTACCCATTACCTGCACAACCAGCTGCTGGCCGCTTCTTATCTGGTGGCATTGGCACTGGCTTCCATTGCAGGGGCCATGATAACAACGCCTCTGGGTAAACGATATGGTAAGCGAAATCTGTTTATCGCTGCCCTGATTTTCTCAGGGCTGATCAATGCATTGCTTGTTTTTTGCAGCCCGGAAAATACCGCTGGAATTTTTGCTATCGGTATAATCTCCGAGATAGGTGCGGCCATTTTTCCAACCCTGTTCTTTGCCATGCTTGGCGATGCAGCTGATTATTCAGAGTTTAAAAACGGACGCCGCGCTACGGGCCTTGTATACTCGGCAGGCTCCTTTGCAACCAAATTCGGAGGAGGAATCGCAGGTGCAATTATCGGATTTGTGCTAACCGCATTCCATTACAACGGACAGGATACCGTTTCCATCCAGGGTGCCGCTCCGGGGATTATCATGCTGATGAGCTGGATACCTGCAATTATTGCACTGATTGCTGCAGGCTTCATGTCTCTTTATCCTTTAAATCAAAAAAAGATGGATGAAATCACGCTGGAACTGCGCAGTAGAAGGGGAAACGAGCTTGCTTAATAAAAACAATTTAATTGCAATATTATGAAATTTGGATATTTCGATGATCGCCAAAGGGAATATGTCATTACTGACCCTCAAACCCCCTGGCCCTGGATTAACTACCTGGGGAATGAAGATTTCTTTTCAATAATATCAAATACTGCCGGCGGGTACTCCTTTTATAAAGATGCAAAGTTCCGCAGGCTTACCCGCTACCGGTACAACAATGTTCCCATGGATAGCGGCGGCCGGTACTTCTACATTAAGGATGAAGATACCATTTGGTCGCCCGGGTGGAAACCATGCAAAACACCTCTCGATAGGTATGAGTGTCGTCACGGAATGAACTACACATCCATTGAAGGGGTGAAAAATGGTGTTTCGGCCAAGGCACTGTTTTTTGTTCCGTTGAAAACCTGGGCCGAAGTTCAAAAACTCACTCTTACCAACAACTCTGCAGAGGTTAAAAAGTTGAAAATCTTTTCGTTTACCGAATGGTGTTTATGGAACGCTGCCAGCGATATGGAAAACTTTCAACGCAATTTCTCAACCGGTGAAGTGGAGGTTGAAGGGTCGGTAATTTATCACAAAACCGAGTACAAAGAGCGCCGTAACCATTTCGCCTTTTATTCCGTAAATACCCCGATCAATGGGTTCGATACCGACCGCGAAACTTTCTTTGGCCTGTACAACGGGTTCAATGAACCCCGGGTGGTTGCAGAAGGAAACCCAACAAACACATTAGCTCACGGCTGGTCGCCCATTGCATCGCATTGCATCGGGGTGGAACTTCAACCTGGCGAATCTAAAGATCTGATATTCATTTTGGGCTATGTGGAAAACAAGGATGAAGAAAAATGGGAATCAAAAAATATCATTAATAAGGCTAAAGCAAAAGAAACGATTTCAAAATTCGATACCGCCGCAAAAGTAGATGCTGCTTTGGCCGGATTGCGCGCCTGGTGGGATAACCTGTTAAGTGTTTACTCGGTAAACTCGGGTAATGAAAAACTCGATCGAATGGTAAACATCTGGAATCAGTACCAGTGCATGATCACATTTTGCTTCTCCCGTTCCGCTTCATTCTTCGAATCAGGAATAGGGCGTGGAATGGGTTTCCGCGATTCCAATCAGGATTTGATCGGTTTTGTTCACCAGATTCCTGAACGTGCCCGCGAACGGATTATTGATATCGCTTCCACTCAATTTTCAGATGGCAGCTGTTACCACCAATATCAACCACTTACCAAACGTGGCAATAACGATATAGGCGGTGGATTTAACGATGATCCGATGTGGCTCATTTTAGGCACAGTTAGCTACATTAAGGAGTCCGGCGATTTCGGAATACTGGATGAAATGGTACCTTTTGACAATAATCTATCGGTTACCCGCAGCCTGTTTGATCACCTCACCGTATCATTCAATCATGTGGTGAATAACCTCGGGCCCCATGGCCTGCCGCTCATTGGCCGCGCCGACTGGAACGATTGCTTAAACCTTAATTGCTTTTCGGATAATCCGGATGAATCATTCCAAACCACTGAAAATAAATCCATCGGTACACAGGCTGAATCACTTATGATTGCCGGACTTTTTGTGGTTTATGGCTGCGATTATGTTTCGCTTTGCACCAGGCTTGGCAAAACAAACGAAGCTGCCCGTGCCCGGTTGCATATCGATGCCATGATCAGCGCGGTAAAGCAACACGGCTGGGATGGCGAATGGTTTATCAGGGCTTATGACTTTTACGGGAAGAAAATCGGAAGCAACGAAAACAAGGAAGGCAAAATCTTCATCGAATCCAATGGTTGGTGTACGATGGCTGGAATTGGAAAAGAGGAAGGCTTTACAAAAAAAGCGCTCAACTCGGTTAAGGAACTCCTCGATTCACCGTATGGAATTGTGCTTAACAACCCCGCATTTACCAAATATTATATTGAATATGGCGAGATATCGTCGTATCCTCCAGGTTATAAGGAAAATGCAGGAGTCTTCTGTCACAATAACCCCTGGATAATAATTGGCGAAACCAAGGTTGGAAATGGCAACCGTGCCTGGGAATATTTCACCAAAATTTGTCCATCCTTTTTAGAAGATATCAGTGAACTGCACAAAACTGAACCTTATGTTTATGCACAAATGGTTGCCGGAAAAGATGCTTTCAAACCTGGCGAAGCTAAAAACTCGTGGCTAACCGGCACTGCTTCCTGGAATTTCTATGCGATCACACAATTCATTTTGGGCATTCAGCCTGATTATGACGGACTGGTTATTGATCCTTGCATTCCATGCGATTGGAAAGGATATAAAATAACCCGCAAATTCAGGGGAGCAACCTACTTAATCGATGTTCAAAATCCTGAAAACATTTCAAAAGGGGTTAAACAAGTAATAGTTGATGGTAAATCACAGATTACAAACCTAATACCAGCATTTACCGACGGTATGGAACATCATGTAACCGTTTTTCTTGGATAAAACGCTTTTAATAAAACAAATGTGAATTAAAATATTTTTATATGAAAACATTTATAACATCCATTTTTATCGCAATTACATCTTTCTGTAATTACGCTAATTCTTCAGCTAAAGAAATATCAGGCAATAGTACAACTCCTGATCAACTGGACAGAATCCTCATAAACCAGGTAGGTTATCAGCCAAATTCTGCCAAAATAGCATTGCTGCGGGTGAAAACCGAAAAGTTTGATATTGTTGATGAAACCAGCGGAAAAGTTGTATTTACAGGAAAACCAGGACCTTTTAAATACTGGGAACTATCCGGCGACAGCGTTTGCACAGCTGATTTTTCAAAAATTACTACTCCCGGAAAATATAAGATCTGCTTGAATAACAAGTCAATATGTTCATACATATTTGAAATACGGCAGGGAGTTTATCACGATATCGCTAAAGCTTCGTTAAAAGCGTTTTACCTCAATCGCTCGGGTATGGAAATTACTAAAGAGTACGGCGGGAAATGGGCCAGGCCGGCCGGTCATCCCGATACCTTGGTTTATATACATGCATCGGCAGCCTCGGATAAGCGACCCGAAGGATTTAAACTATCCGGCCCGGGGGGTTGGTACGATGCAGGTGATTATAATAAATACATAGTTAACAGTGGAATAAGCACCTACACTTTATTGCTTTTTTGCCAGGTCTATCCAGATTATTGTAAAACTTTTAAAGTCAATATTCCGGAAACCAGCAATAATATTCCGGATGTATTGGATGAGCTTTTATATAACCTCAGGTGGATGTTAACCATGCAGGATCCCAACGATGGTGGTGTTTATCATAAGCTTACCAACAAAAAGTTCAGCGATTTTTGCATGCCCGATAAAGCCACCGACCCCAGGTACATGGTATCGAAATCAACTGCTGCCTCGCTCGATTTTGCAGCTACCATGGCAATGGCTTCCCGCGTGTTGGCAAAAAGCGAATTACCGGTATTAAATACTCTAGGAAAAACCTGTCTGGCTGCAGCAAAAAAAGCATATCGGTGGGCCAAAGCAAATCCTGAAATCTATTTTAAAAATCCTTCCGATGTATCAACCGGCGCCTACGATGATATGGAAGTTAAGGATGAGGTTTTTTGGGCTTCCTCGGAACTTGCATTAGCGGAAAACAATTTTGAATTGGTTTCGAAAAAGGAAATGAATGCTCAGAAAATAATGGTGCAATCGTGGGATTATTCTGGAATATCGGGTATTATTTCACTTTCATTGAGCGAAAATCCAAAAGCTGCAGAATTACAAGCGGAAGCGCGAAAAATAATTATTGCTTTTGCTGATCAATTAGTCGGAAAATCTGAAGAATCTCCGTATAAAGTTAGCCTCAATTTTTTTAAGTGGGGAAGCAATTCCGATGTAGCTAATATAGCTCTTATTAAACTTGTTGCCTTTAAAATCAGCCATGATAAAAAATACATGGCCTCCATTCAGGGCGATGTCGATTACCTCCTTGGCCGCAATGCCACCGGATACTGCTTTGTAACCGGTTTTGGCAGCAAACAGGTTATGAATATTCACCACCGCCCATCAGGTGCCGATGGTGTTACAGAGCCCTATCCAGGCTTCCTTTCCGGAGGACCCAACACGATAACATTTGCTGATTGCCCCGATATCAACCGCTCAAAATTACCAGCCCGGTCATTTGTTGATGATGTATGCAGCTATTCCACCAATGAGGTAGCAATAAACTGGAACGCGCCGTTGGTTTTTGTTTTGGGAGCGATGGATTCCTTAACCCATTAATTGAGTTTAATTAAACTGCTTGTCCATTTCGTACAAGTTCATTTAATAGAATCTTTAACTGCTTATGTGCTTTAAACTGACTGATATTATTCTGCCCACTGTTTCGTTTTGGTAATCAGGTGAATGAATACCTTCTAAGCCCTGAAAAGGGGCCGGGTCAAAATAGGGCAGGAGGGCAGAAAGGCAAGAAGGCAGGAAGGAAAGGCTAAAAGAACGAATATTACAAGTTGCTCATAATCAAATTTTTCCTTAAATTTTAAAACCTTTACTTCTTGCCTTTCTGCCCTCCTGCCCTCCTGCCCTTTGAACCCATATCGATTTTGGCCCACCCCCCTTTCAGGGCTCATCAGATTCGTGTTCCTACCTCTTCCGGGCCCGGTCCTTATTCCGATAACAACCTGATATCCTTAACCTTTCTCGGCATCCATACCTGCATCTGACCTTCGCCCCGGTTGGCCCAGGAATAAAAAGGAATAGCCGCAATTTTCCTTTCGGCAGTGTTGATTTTTGTTCCGTCATCAGAAAAGGTAACCACCGGAGCTTTGGCTTCTAAAACCACTACCCCATTTAATAAATCAGGTTTAAATACAGAAGTAAAGGGAACGTTGTCCGGAATAACAATATTCATTGCCTTGCCTTCATTATCAGGGTGTTCAAAACAATAAACCAGCGGTCCTCTTTGCAGCGCCACCCGGTTACGGTTATCTTTTACCTCATCAATAGCCACAATCCTATGAACAGGCATTGGCATATTTAATTCTACTATATCGCCCTTTTTCCAGGCTTTTTTTATTACCGCATATCCATTCAGCATTTTATATGTTGCAGGTAATCCATTCACTGACAACGTGATCTTATCAGAAGAGCTATCTAAATACCGGTAAGTATCGCCGGGAACCGGCTTACTATCAGCCCAACCGGGAACACGGATATAAAGATCAAATTCAATTGACCTTTCCGGAATAACAGAAATCTGAACCTTACCATCCCAGGGATAATTGGTTATCTGCTTCACCTGAATTTTCTTGTTTTTAACAACAAAAGACACAGAGCTCCCCACAAATAGATTTACCCATAAGGCATCTTCTGATTTTGCATAGATATAGTTGCCAACCGATTCCACCAGGCGCGCAATATTGGAGGGGCAACAGGCTGTTCCAAACCATTCATCGCGAGAATCCTTACCTGATGATGCCAGCGGATTTCCATAGAAAAATCGATCCCCTTTTAACGATAAACCGTCTAAAGCACCATTGTAAAGGCTTCTTTCCAGTACATCAATATATTTGCTTTCACCGGTAAGCAGGTTCATCCGGCTATTCCAGAATACCATGCCTACCGATGCACAAGTTTCGCAATAAGCATCTTCATTGGGCAGATCATAATCAACACTAAAGCCTTCATTTCTGCCCGATGAACCGATACCGCCGGTAATGTACATGTTCCGGTAAACCACATCTTCCCACACCTGTTTCATTGCATTCATGTAACCCGGATCATTCTTTGCTGCAGCAACATCCGCCGCTCCGCTATATAAATACATGGCACGTACGGCGTGCCCTGATATTTGCACCTGTTCTTTCACCGGAAGCCTGTCCTGACAATAATCCTGGCTACCCGGCCTTCTTTCAAAATAACCGTGTCCGCGCTGCTCCAGGTACCATTCCGATAAGTCGAGATACCGTTTATCGCCTGTGGTTTTATAAAGCTTTACCAAAGCAAGTTCTATTTCCTGGTGACCCGATACCCAGTGGCGGTTCTGCAGCCTGAAAGTGGAATCAATATGATTGGCTAAACGGATACCCACATCCAGGAATTTCCGTTTACCAGTGGTATTGAAATAGGCTATCGCCGCTTCAATCAAATGGCCTGCACAGTAATCCTCATGGTAATCCATGTTGGTCCAACGTTTATCCAAACCGGTCAAAGTGTAATAAGTATTCAAATAGCCATCAGGTAATTGAGCCTCTGCAATTTTGCCAATCCATTCATCTGCCTTCTTCTCCAGCACGGCATCGGGGTGGTTTTTAAGTGAATACGCCATAGCTTCCAATGCTTTATATACATCAGAATCATCGTAATAGATCCCCTCGTGTTTTTCCCCTTTTTTGGCCGCCACTTTTTCGAAATTCCGGATGCGTGCTGTCTTAACTTCAGTTTGATCAATACAAACCGGAATAGTTACTGTGCTGACAGTGTAAATGCGTGGCTTCCAGAAGTTGTCCTGAATATCGACCTGCGAAAAGTTTACCGGCTCAATCTTCTGAAGTGATGTCTGAGCTTCAATTTGGGAAAACAGGGTGATAAATAAAACTAAAGATATAGAAATCAAATACTTGTTCATTTTTCTTATTTTTTGTGTCATACAATTCATTTATTCGATTTACCCGCTTAAAATAATACTATTCCACCAATATTGCCAGGTCAATATACTGCCCGCCACCGGTTTGATGGGTATGCACGGCAAGGGTGTTACTGCCTGGCTTCAAAGCTTTAAGTAAAGATTCCGTCACCAGATATAATTTGTAGTCGCCGTTATATCCGCTGACACTGAGAATTTTTTGTCCATTAACATAAACCTCCGTGTCTTCATCGTGGCAGATCACCACTCCACCCTTCTTCAGATCGCCACCCTCGTATTCAAAGGTCCTCCTGAGGTAAATATCACTGCTTGCCCAATCGGTGCGGACTTTATCACTATCATGACCGAATGGTGCCAGACCGGTCTTCCACAACCGGTCATCAAAATTTTCAGCAGTCCAGTTTTCAGCGGGTTTGTTTTCAGCGTATCGGTAGGGCAAGCATGTCTTTGTATCCTGCACGGCGCCCACAATAACTTTCCACTTAACCTCAGCCACCTTGCGCAGAGGCTGTGGTGCATCGGCTTCGCTGCGCTCGTATGCCGCCTGCCGCGAGGTGATGCCATAAAGTTTCTTTATGTCAAATTTCGGCTTTCGGTTATAGTAATAGAGCCCGTTTTTCTCCTGTTCAATATCAGTTAGCTGTGTATAGCAAAACCCAAAAAGATTTGGATTATCCAGCATGGCATCAACCGTGCCCTTGTAGCGCACATAGAACTCATCCGGCGTTTTGGGGCCCGTTCCGTAACTCCAGCCATCACCGGTGTCCCAACCAATACCTCCAACTTCACTGATCATGAATGGCACCCCAAAATCAGCCTGCGATACCTTTTGGCCGGTATACCGATCCGGTGCACGGGGAACTTCGGGCGCACCACTAAAATAACCGAACCATTTCTTCCGAAGGCGATCGGGATCAGCGGTATAATCATGTGCATCCCGAACCTCCGGGTTGGGCAGCGTGTGCATCCAGCCGCTTGATTCAAGTGCCGGCCGGGTGGGATCAACCGCTTTGGTTACGTTCCACACCATCTGCTGAAGCTCACCCGAATTCTCAAAATTCTCATTGAAGGGGCACCAACCGATGACCGATGGATGATTCCGGTCACGCAAAAGAATTGATGTCCATTCATTTACCACGGCCGAAAACCCTTCCTTCTGATTATCATATCCCGCGTTTGGATACTCGCCCCAAACCAGGTAACCAAGTTTATCGGCCCAATACAAATACCTGGGCTCAAACACCTTCTGATGCAGGCGTGCTCCATTGTATCCGCATGCCATGCTCATCTCAATATCCTTTCGCAACGACTCATCCGTTGGCGCCGTCCAGAGTCCATCGGGATAAAAGCCCTGATCAAGTATCAACCGCTGAAAAACTGGCTTTCCATTGATGAGAATTTTACGACCTTCTATGGTAACCTTGCGCAGGCCAAAATAACTGCTCAACACATCGAGGCTATCTGTGCCACTGGTTAGCGTAAACTTCAGATCGTACAGAAAAGGGGAACCTGGCTCCCATAGCTTCTTTTCGGCGAGATTGATTACCATATTGCCCTGGCAGGTACCCATCGAGATATCTGATCCGGTAAGCCTGCCTTCCGCAAATGCTTCAGCCTTAAGTACCAGATTTTTGTCATTACCATTGATCTTCGCTGTTATCAATACCCGTGAGTTGTCAGGATCAGGTACCACTGAGATATTTTCCACAAACGACGATCCCACCGCTTCCAGCCATACGGATTGCCAGATACCGGTAGTGCGTGTATAAAAGCAGCTGTAGCTCTGGTCAAAACACTGTTTGCCGCAAGGTTGCAGTCCGCTCCACATATCATCCAGCACTTTAACAACCAATTCATTGGCCCCCTCTTTAAGGAAACGTGAAATCTCGAAATTAAACGCCACATTTTCCCCTGTGTGGGATCCAGCCAGCTGGCCATTCACATAAACCCAGGCTTTGTAATCTACGCCTCCAAAATGGAGTCTTACACGCCGACCCTTCATGGCTGGTGGAACTTCGAATGTTCGACGGTACCATACGTCTTTAAGCTTCAAAGCATTACCCAAACCGATGCCCGATAGTTTGCTTTCCGGACAAAATGGCACCATGATTTTTGATTGCAGATCTTTGCCGTAAATCAAGCCGCGGTCTTCGCCATCTGCTGCAGTATCGTTTTCAAACTGCCACTCACCGTTTAGCGTCATCCAGTTATCGCGCCGGAGATCAGGCCGGGGATGCTCTGCCCGCGGCACCGATCCCGATTCAACCAGGGCACCGGTAAACGGGTCGGTCTGCCTGCCTGTATTCGCCAT
>CAIXKO010000098.1 GCA_903919925.1 uncultured Bacteroidota bacterium
CTGGCTCGAAAGAATAGAAACTTTAAAAAAGGAGCTCGATGGAATTGCGCTGGAAAATGAAACCCATACCATTGCTTTGGAAGAATTTGCCGGAAATCGGTTAAAACTGGATCGGGCACGAAAAGCTTTTGAGCTGGATGGGGAGTATGTAAACTTACAGGCAACCCGAAAGAGGCAGAAAGAAGAGGTGGATGCACTGGGAAAATCAGAATCGGAGATTCCGGGGCTTGAGCTTCAGATTGAAACTGCAAACATCCGGATGGAGGCCGCTAAAACTGAGTTGGGTAAAGTGGCGGAGACCGCTGCCATCGAGCGGGAACAAAGCACAAAAGTCCGGGCCGTTGATGTAAAAATATCGGGAAAGCAAGAGATTTTGAAAACCGCTGAAACCGATTTATTCAAAACTCAGAAACTGCAAAACACTAATATTAATAATAAGAAAGAGTTTCAGAAACTGGCAATCGCAGCCGGTTCTGACTCTGAACTAACCGAAAAATACCTATCCGCCCATCAATCCGATGGGATATTGGTTTCGGAACTTGCCGGAATCAGGGAAGTGTTGAATAATCTGGATGAATCGAAAAAAACACTTTCTGCCATCGGGAAAAATATAATCAACTCAAAAAAAGCACTGGAAGGAGAAGATATTCTTTGCAAAAAGCAGGAAGAACTTTGCCGGTTGCTGATTGCAAAAAGAGTAGAAGCTGAAAAATCATTGTCCGAAATAAAGGCTGTTTTATCAGCGCTGTTGGGCGATAGACAGTTGCGGGAAATCCGAGCCGAACATGACCACTTGTTGCGCGAATTGGGCTTTCTCCGGAAAATCAAAGGTTTAGAAGCAGAGCGTGCATTGCTTGAAGATGCTAAACCTTGTCCGTTATGTGGATCGCTGCACCACCCCTTTGCCGAAGGTAATATTCCGGAAACGGATGATACTGACAAGAAGATCAGTGAATTGGCTAAAATGATTGATGAGGCGGAAAATCTGGATAAAAAGCAAAGAACGCAAGAGACGCAGGTGCAACAAGCCATAAATGATTTATCGGAAGCGGAGAACAAATTGATTCTGGCTCAGCATAAGAAAAAGGAATGCGAGAAGGCGGTTGATAGTTTGATCGAAGATGAAAAGGTTGCCTCTGAAAAATGGAACAGCTTAACTGCTAGTGTGCTGTACCGGCTTCAACCGTTAGGCGTCAGTGAAATTCCTGAAAATAACTCCATATCAATAGTTTCCCTTTTGGACAACCGGTTAAACAACTGGAAATATCATCAGGACCAAAAAAATAAAATCACACAAAAGATTCAAATCCTGGAATCTGAAATTAAAACCACGGACACGGCGCTGAGCATCCTGGGCGAATCGCTGAAGCACAAAACGGTGGAAATTGAGGCTCACAAAAAAGAGATTGCAGATCTTCAATTAATGCGCCAGGAGCTGTATGGCCATAAAGATCCGGATGCTGAAGAGCGCCGTTTGGAGGGATTGGTAAAAAACGCGGGAGCATTGGAAAGAGAGGCTAGTGAAAAGTTCAATGATCTGAACAGGCAGCTCGAAAAGTTAAATGAAAAAATAAAAGACTGGAAAGAAAGCACTTCGAAACGACAAGAAATTCTGGACAACAATGAACGGCAGTTCAAGGAGAATCTCGGAATATCCGGCTTTGGCGATGAGACCGATTTTCTTGCGTGCCAGCTTTCAAAGGAACAAAGGGAAAAGCTGGCCGGGTATGCACTGGAGCTAGACTCAAAAAAGGCAGATTGCGATTCGCGAAAAAAAGATCGGGAGAACCTGCTCGCTTTGGAATGGTCCAAAAATATCACGGATGTTCATTTGGACAATCTGAAAAATGAATTAGAAATAATTAATCAGGGCATTAAATTAATTGCTGAGGAAATTGGTGGCATCAAGCAGAAATTATCCAATAACACAGATGCAAAAACACGTTTTAGCAATATTATGCAACTGATAGTTGCACAAAAGGCAGAATGCCGGAAGTGGGATTCGCTCCAAGCGCTTATTGGGTCCGCTGATGGGAAAAAATACCGCAACTTTGCGCAGGGGATCACTTTTGAGCTGATGGTTTCGCATGCAAACAGGCAGCTTTCAAAATTAACCGATCGCTACCTCCTGATCCGGGATGACTTGCAACCTCTTGATCTGAATGTGATTGACAACTACCAGGCTGGCGAAATACGATCCACAAAAAACTTATCGGGTGGAGAGTCCTTTATTGTAAGCCTGGCACTGGCATTAGGGCTTTCGCACATGGCCAGCCGTAACGTCCGGGTGGATTCCTTGTTCCTGGATGAAGGATTTGGCTCGCTGGATGAGGAAACGTTGGAAACTGCGTTGGAAACTCTCGCCGGTTTGCGTCAGGATGGCAAACTGATTGGGGTAATCTCGCATGTATCAGCGTTAAAAGAACGGATCAGCACACAAATTCTGGTTCAGCCAGTTTCAGGCGGAAAAAGTACATTAAAAGGTCCCGGGTGCAGGCAAATTAATGGATAGTTGCTTTACCAGGTTTTTCTCAGAATGGAATGAGTACCTGATATTATTGGACTCCAGGGTAACCGCAGCGTTTTCAATAATAATAGACATTTCGCATTGATTCCATTCATGATAGAGAAAATTCGCCATTAAAAAGGCTTTTTCGATCCCATCGCCTCTCCCGAAATTCCATACTTCATCGGGTTGAGCAAGGCGCTGTGAATCGTAAATTGAATGATCAGGCATGTTGATTATCAGCTCATAAGCAGCATCAACTGTTTTGCCCTTCAATCCCTCAACAGATACCGGATTTCTCTCTAATGCAGATTTCACAAATGGTGTCCAGTCTATTTTATCCATTTGCCGGTATGCATATAGCGATAATAATGCCACTTCATTTTCTGCGGACTCATCCGATATTAATTGAAGAATATCGCCTCGGGATTGATTAACGTTAATATTTAAAGTTTTAACGTGTTCAAATTGTTTGTTTTCCGATGGAAGCTGCGGATTTACTCTTAAAAAATCGGCCAGATCGCATAAAAGTAAATTAATATTCTCCTCGTTATTGCAAGTAGTTGCTTTTGAAAGATTAACGAAAAATTCCTTTATGGTATCCAAAGAATAACCTTTACTATTTTCAAGGTATTCTTCGATATCCTGAATAATCATCCGGCTGCCCAGTGGATGGAGGCTAAATTCCTCATCATCAATCTCATTTATTAATGCACCCCGGGTTACTCCGGAAAAACTATGACGGGTAGAATGTTCATATTCAAATATCTTTTCAAGAGCAATATAGTAGTAATGGCCATTGACCAAATGCCGGTATTGGAAG
>CAIXKO010000099.1 GCA_903919925.1 uncultured Bacteroidota bacterium
AAACCAGGAGGAAGACGTTACACAATATGTTGATCCCTTTATAGGAACTCAGGGCGGAGGAAATACTTTCCCCGGTGCCACATACCCTTTTGGAATGGTAAAAACCGGGCCCGATTGCGGTGAGCTTAATTCCAACAGCGGCTACACGCCCGACGGGCTCATACGAGGATTTAGTCAGATACATGTGAGTGGTACCGGCGGCGGACCCAAATATGGGAATATCCTGATTTATCCCTTTTCCGGTCCCGTTTCGGTATCTGATTACGGTTCACCACGGGGAAAAGAAGTAGCTAAAACGGGATATTATTCGGCGGAACTTACAGCAGGAGAAATCCTGGCAGAGCTTACCTGCACACAGAAAACTGCATTACACCGGTACACCTTTCGTAAAGGAGGAGCGTCTGGAATACTGATCGATGCCGGCTCTTTTCTTGGAAAGCAATCCTGCTGTTTTGAGGCCCAGGAACTGGTGGGCTCAGAAGTGGAAGTTCTCTCAGACCGTGAAATTTGCGGGTACTCACGTGTAAGAGGAGGATGGAACACCAGCGGGACCTATACCGTTTTCTTCTATGCGATTTTTGATACCCCTTCCATTTCATTCGGGACCTGGAAATCCGGAAAAGTACACAATACCAACAAATCGGAATTCGATTCCGGTGAACCCTCCGGAGCCTGGTTTGAATATAACACCAAACCCGGGCAGATTGTAGGGGTAAAAATCGGGATTTCATTCATCAGCGCTGGAAAGGCACGCGCCAACTGCCTCATCGAAGCCGGAACACTGAATTTTGAGCAAGCGATGTCAAGGGCACGAAATGAATGGGACCTATACCTTTACCGGATCCGGGTGGATTCTCCATCGAAAACTGAGAAAATTAAATTTTATACCGCGCTGTATCATACCATGATGCAACCGGTGAATCGTACTGGCGAAAACCCACTCTGGACCAGTAAAGAGCCTTACTTTGATGATTTCTACTGTATTTGGGATACCTACAGAACCAGCCATCCGCTGTTCCTGCTGTTCGCCCCGGAAATTCAAACCGATATAACCCGTTCTCTTATCGATATATACGAGCACGAGGGGTATATGCCCGATGCGCGTTCCGGTAATTCAAATGGCCGTACCCAGGGAGGTAGCAATTGCGATATGCTGATCGCAGAGGCCATTTTGAAAGACCTCCCCGGAATTGATTTTGAAAAAGGCTACCGGGCAATGATCAAAAACGCGGAAGTTCCTCCCGGTGGCGATGAACGTATGGTAGGCCGTGGCGGACTCAGGGATTACAATAGCATTGGTTACGTATCAACTGATTATGAACGGGCCGGTTCCCGTACGGTTGAATATGCAGCTAACGACTGGGGCATCGCGCTTAGTGCCAAAAAATTGGGTAAAGAGGTGGATTATCAAAAATATGCCCGACGTGCAGGCAATTGGGAAAACCTTTGGAAACCCGTTGAGGACGGCGGGTCTATAGGGTTTATTATGCCCCGGAAAGCCAACGGTGAATGGGATGAAAACTACCGCGATAAGCTTTGGTCATGGTACACCGATACCCCACCCGTTGAATTGGGTTTGGTTCCATACAACCAGATTCCCGCAGCGTCCCTCTCTAAAGATCAATTCACTCCAAGAACAGGCGGCAGCTGGCCGGATTTCTTTTATGAGAGCCATTCCTGGGAATATTCCTTTTATGTTCCCCAGGATATGAATCGGCTGATCGAAAAATGCGGGGGTATTCCAGCTTTTGTGAATCGTTTGGATACCTTCTTCGCTCAGAATTATTTCCAGATGTCGAACGAACCTGGATTCATGACCCCATGCTTGTATAATTATGCCGGCAGACCCGATAAATCAGCTGAAACGATTTCCAAACTCCTTAAGACCTACTACTCCGATAAGCCGGCCGGGCTGCCGGGTAACGATGATTCCGGAGCCATGTCATCCTGGTACGCTTTTCAGGCTATGGGATTCTTTCCAGTTGCAGGTCAGGATATTTACCTCATTGGTACCCCTAAATTCAGCCGTACGTCAATGTCACTGGGTGGCGGAAAAACTCTGGTCATTATTGCAGACAATATTTCAGAAAAGAATATTTATATCGCCTCAGCCAATTTCAATGGCAATCGCTGGGATAAATGTTGGTTCAAACATTCCGATATCAAAGAAGGTGGAACTTTTCACCTGACAATGAGCGATAAGCCAACAACCTGGGGAACAATGAACCCGCCCCCTTCGCGTTCCGACAAGCTTTAAGGACGAATGTAATACAAGGAAGCTCCCCCTTTTTTCCGCTTCTGAGTTCATCGGCTCACTATTTTAGTATTTTAGTCTCCTCATAGCGGAACTTTAACTAACCTT
>CAIXKO010000100.1 GCA_903919925.1 uncultured Bacteroidota bacterium
AAACCAGGAGGAAGACGTTACACAATATGTTGATCCCTTTATAGGAACTCAGGGCGGAGGAAATACTTTCCCCGGTGCCACATACCCTTTTGGAATGGTAAAAACCGGGCCCGATTGCGGTGAGCTTAATTCCAACAGCGGTTACACGCCCGACGGGCTCATACGAGGTTTTAGTCAGGTACATGTGAGTGGTACCGGCGGTGGGCCAAAATATGGTAATATCCTGATCTATCCCTTTGCCGGCGACGTTGCCGTATCGGGTTACGGTTCATCCAGAGGAAAAGAAATAGCTAAAACGGGCTATTATTCGGTGGAACTTACCTCCGGAGATATCCTGGCAGAACTTACCTGCACCGGAAAAACTGCTCTGCACCGGTACACCTTTCGCAAAGGCGGCCCCTCAGGGATACTGATCGATGCCGGCTCTTTCCTTGGAAAACAATCGTGCTGCTTTGAGGCACAGGAACTCGTGGGCTCTGAAATAGAAATACTCTCGGACCAGGAAATTTGCGGTTACTCACGCGTAAAAGGAGGATGGAACACCAACGGGACCTATACGGTATACTTCTACGCGATTTTTGATACACCTTCCAATTCTTTCGGGACCTGGAAATCAGGGAAAGTTCACAATACCAACAAGTTGGAATTCGACTCCGGTGAACCCTCCGGAGCCTGGTTTGGATATAACTGCAAGTCCGGTCAGTCAATCGGCGTAAAAATCGGAATATCTTTCATCAGCACGGGAAAGGCACGCGCCAACTGCCTGATCGAAGCGGGTACCCTGAGTTTTGAGCAGGCTTTGGCCAGGGCCCGCAATGAATGGGACCTTTACCTGTACCGTATCCGCGTGGATTCCCCTTCGAAAACCGAGAAAACCAAGTTCTATACCGCGCTGTATCATACCATGATGCAACCGGTTAACCGTACCGGCGAAAACCCGCTCTGGACCAATAAAGAGCCTTACTTTGATGATTTTTACTGTATCTGGGATACTTACAGAACCAGCCACCCGTTATTCCTGCTGTTTGCCCCGGAAATTCAATCCGATATAACACGCTCCCTTCTGGATATATATGAGCACGAGGGCTATATGCCTGATGCACGTTCCGGTAATACCAATGGCCGCACCCAGGGAGGCAGCAATTGCGATATGCTGATCGCGGAAGCCATTTTGAAGAACCTTCCCGGAATCGATTATGAAAAAGGTTACCGGGCAATGATCAAAAATGCGGAGGTTCCTCCCGGTGGCGATGAACGGCTGGTAGGCCGTGGCGGTCTAAAGGATTACAATAGCATCGGTTACGTTTCAACCGATTATGAACGGGCAGGTTCCCGTACGGTTGAATACGCTGCCAATGATTGGGGTATCGCCCTTAGTGCCAAAAAATTAGGTAAGGAGGAGGATTATCAGAAATATGCCCGGCGTGCAGGCAATTGGGAAAACCTTTGGAAACCCGTTGAGGACGGCGGATCCATAGGGTTTATTATGCCACGGAAAGCCAACAGTGAATGGGATGAAAACTACCGCGATAAGCTTTGGTCATGGTACACCGATACCCCACCCGTTGAATTGGGTTTGGTTCCATACAACCAAATCCCCGGGGCTTCCCTCTCTAAAGATCCATTCACTCCCAGAACGGGCGGCAGTTGGCCGGATTTCTTTTATGAGAGCCATTCCTGGGAGTATTCTTTTTATGTTCCACAGGATATGAAGCAGCTGATCGAAAAATGTGGGGGTATTCCAGCATTTGTGAATCGTTTGGATACCTTCTTTGCTCAGAATTACTTCCAGATGTCGAACGAACCCGGATTCATGACCCCGTGTTTGTATAATTATGCCGGCAGACCCGATAAATCAGCTGAAACGATTTCCAAACTCCTTAAGACCTACTACTCCGATAAGCCTGCCGGGCTGCCGGGTAACGATGATTCCGGAGCCATGTCATCCTGGTACGCTTTTCAGGCTATGGGCTTCTTTCCGGTTGCAGGTCAGGATGTTTACCTCATTGGTACCCCTAAATTCAGCCGGACTTCAATATCACTGGGCGGAGGAAAAACTCTGGTAATTATGGCAGACAATTTTTCAGATAAAAACATTTTTATCGCCTCAGCCAGTTTCAATGGCAATCCGTGGGATAAATGTTGGTTCAAGCATTCCGATATCAAAGAAGGTGGAACTTTTCACCTGACAATGAGCGATAAGCCAACAGCCTGGGGAACGATGAACCCGCCCCCTTCGCGTTCCGACAAGCTTTAAGGACGAATGTAATACAAGGAAGCTCCCCCTTTTTTCCGCTTCTGAGTTCATCGGCTCACTATTTTAGTATTTTAGTCTCCTCATAGCGGAACTTTAACTAACCTT
>CAIXKO010000101.1 GCA_903919925.1 uncultured Bacteroidota bacterium
GAAAGAGATCTGGATTATTGCAAGCCGCGAATTGAATTCATTTTTCAATTCCTTAATGGCCTATATACTGCTGATTGCTTTTCTGGGATTCAGCGGTTTCTTTACTTGGATTTCCGGCGCCGATGTGTTTATGGTGGGCCAAACCAATATGCAATCCTTTTTTGGAATTGCCTACTGGACCCTGTTTTTCTTTATACCAGGCATTACCATGGGATTACTATCGGAAGAAACCCGCTCGGGAACCATCGAACTATTACTGACCAAGCCAGTTAGCGACTGGCAGGTAATTTTCGGCAAGTTCTTATCGACACTCGTTTTGATATGCATTGCACTGGCGTTCACCCTTCCGTATTACATCACGATTGCCACGCTTGGACCGCTCGATCATGGATCGGTGTGGACGGGTTATCTGGGATTGATTCTGATGTCGGCCAGCTACATCGCCATTGGACTTTTCGCAAGCAGTTTATCTAAAAATCAGATAGTTGCCTTTTTGATTGCCCTATTGATCGGGATATTTTTCCATATCATTTTTGGAGTGTTAGGTAACAGTTTCACCGGAGCTATCGGTGGATTGCTCAGCTACCTGAACCTCAGCACGCATTTTGAGTCGATCAGCCGTGGGGTTATCGATACAAAAGATTTGATTTACTTTTTCAGCTTGATTGCCGTATCTCTGATTTTGGCTGAAATGATGCTAACCAGGAGACGGTTTTAACCTTAAAATCAGGATTATCATGAAAAGGACAACAACATTTATACTCGCAGCACTAGGGATTCTGGTGCTCGTAAATATTTTATCGGATAATTTCTTTTTGCGCCTGGATCTCACATCAGATCATCGCTATACGCTCAGTAAGGCATCAAAAAATATTATCAGAAGTTTAAAGGAACCCGTTACTATAACTGCCTATTTCAGCAATAATGTGCCGGCAGAATTGGCTAAAACCAAGCGCGATTTTAAGGAGATGCTCATTGAGTACAATAATATCTCCAAAGGGCAGATTGTTTATGAATTTATTGACCCCAGCGTTGACCAGGAGACTGAACAAAAGGCAATGTCAGCTGGCATACAGCCTGTTATTGCCAATATCAGGGAAAAGGACCAGGTAAAACAGCAAAAAGTTTACCTCGGCGCGGTAGTATCGATGGCTGAAGAATCGGAAAATATTCCTTTTATGCAGCCGGGTGCGGCTATGGAATATGCTTTATCCTCAGCTATTAAAAAAATCTCTGTAAAGAATAAACCGGTTATCGGGTTAATTCAGGGACACGGGGAACCTGGTATCGCTGCTATGTCGCAAGCTTATACTGCTTTAAACATTTTATATGAGGTTGAACCGGTTACCATTACCGATACTGCAAAAAATCTGACCAAGTTCAGCACGCTCGCTTTGGTAGCTCCAAAAGATACGATTCCACCCAGTCACCTGGCCCAATTGGATGAGTTCTTGGCAAAAGGTGGCAGACTGTACATTGCGATGAACCGTGTTGAAGGAAATCTGAGTGTTCAAAGAGGTCTGGTCGTTAATACAGGACTCGAAACCTGGCTGATGGGAAAAGGGTTGATGGTGGAGAGCAATTTTGTGGTTGATAACCGTTGTGCCAACATTAATGTTCGTCAGCAGCAAGGGATGTTTACTTACAACACCACCATTAAATTCCCGTATCTGCCATTGATTTCGAAATTTGCTGATCATCCGATTACCAAAGGATTGGAGTCAGTTTTATTGCCTTTTGCCAGTACGGTTACTTATACCGGCGATACCACCAAAACCTTTGTACCGATTGCACAAACATCGGAATTATCGGGTACCCAGCAGGCTCCCGTATATTTTGATGTGAGCAAGCAATGGGGACAGGCCGATTTCCCGATGAAGGGATTAACGGTTGCAGGGGTTTTAACCGGAAAAATCGTAGGACAGACTCAGTCAACCATCGTATTGGTAGGTGATGGAGACTTTGCGGTGAATGGTGAAGGTGAACAGGCCCGCCAGCAGCAGCCTGACAATATCAGCCTGATGGTGAACTCAATAGACTATTTATCGGATGATACCGGATTAATTGAGTTGAGAACAAAAGGAGTGACTAACCGGCCAATCAAGCAGATTGAGGATGGGAAAAAGGCATTCCTGAAATATCTGAACTTCCTATTGCCATTGCTATTGGTGATTATTTACGGAATTTTCAGATCACAGTATAATCGGAATTTGCGGAACAAAAGAATGGAGGAAGGCCATGTCTAAGAACAAAAACAACCGGCTTTTAATCATTGTATTTGCCGTTTTGCTGGTAGCAGTCGGAGCCAATGAGCTGATAAAATCATCGAAAGGGGAGCGTACATTTAGGAAGGACATTATTGCTACCAAGGCCAATGACATCAAAAAGATATCGATTTTCCCTAAAAATGCAGGTAATCGCAATGTTGATGTTTTCCAGGAAGATTCATTATGGAAACTTAAGGTTGATGGAAAACAGTTTGCTGCAGATCAGGAAATGATTAAAGGTATCATTGATGAATTAGCCAACATGACCCCTGATCGTTTGGTGGC